>NZ_JBHVKJ010000054.1:0-40910 GCF_042798275.1 Nocardioides sp. NPDC057767
GCCCCGGGGTGCGAACCGCATCCCGGGGCCCCGGCGTCCGCTAGGTTGCGTCCCAGTCACCCGGACAGCCGCCCGTCGATGAGGAGTCTCAGATGCCCACACCCGCCCTGCGTTCGGCTCAGATGCTGGCGCTCGCCTTCATGAGCATGATCGTGGTGTTGGGGGTGGTCGTCTACCTCAGCGTTCCCGACGACGACCTGACGCTGCCCTCGACGTACGTGATCGGCGGTCAGGTCGTGGCCGGTGTCGTCGTCGCCCTGATCCTCGCGACGATCGGGTTCCGGGTCGCCCCGATCACCCCGGGGAAGGACCCGGAGAAGGCGAAGGGCGAGGCGCTGCAGAAGCACCAGATGTCGGTGATCCTCCGGCTCGTGCTCAGCGAGCTGGTCGCGCTCGTCTCCCTCGCGCTCGCGTTCGTCCTCACCGAGGGCCAGGTGATGACGTACGTCATCGGCGGGGTCGTCTCGCTGGCGCTGATGGGTCTGTTCGCCTACCCCTCGGCCGGCAACGTCCGCCGGGTAGAGGCCAGCCTCGACAGCGCCGGAGCGCGGTCGAGGCTGGCAGATGCACTCGGCGTTCTCTAGACCGTCAGGTCGATCCCCTCGGCGGCGAGCGCCTCGCGGTAGGCCTCGACGTTGCGCATCTTCACGTTCTCGTAGCCGCGCACCATGTCCGGGAGCTCCGCGAGACGGACGGCCCGGGCGTAGGACTCCTCGGTGAGCTCAGCGGCGAGCGAGTCGACGAGCTCGGAGTAGTGCGCGAGAAGAGCGCGCTCGGCGCGGCGTACGTGGGCACGACCGAACGGGTCGAGGGCCGTGCCGCGCAGGAACTTCATGGTCGCCAGGAGGCGGAGCATGAAGTGGGAGCGCGGACCGAAGGTCATCTTGCGACCCTTCAGGAACGCTCCGAACACCGGCGGGGAGAGCTTGAAGCTGATCTTGCCCTGGACCTCGGCACGGACGCCGTCGAGGGCAGCCGGAGCGGTGAGCAGCCGGGCGACCTCGTACTCGTCCTTGTAGGCGGTGAGCTTGAACAGGTAGCGGGCGACCGCCTCGGAGAAGCGGGTCTCGTCGGTGACCGCGCGCTCGGCGTTCCAGATCCGGTCGACGACCTCGACGTAGTCGCGGGCGGTCTGCTGGTTCTGGAAGGCGACCAGCTTCGGGGCGCGGAACTCCGCGAGGCGGCGGACCTCACCGTCGAACTTGGCCTCGTCGAGGGCCGGGACGGCGATCTCCTCGACCGGCGCGGTGGCCGTGCCGGTGACCTTGGCGAACTCCTCCGGCGCGGCGACCGAGGCGCGGCCCCAGCGGAACGCGGCGACGTTGGCGCTGACCGCGACACCGTTGATGCCGATGGCCTCCTCGATCGCCTCGGCCGGGATCGGGAGCGCACCGGCCTGGTAGGCGGCACCGACCAGCAGGAAGTTGGCCGCGGCGGTGTTGCCGAAGAGGGTGTCGGCGGCGGAGAGCGCGTCGAAAGCACGCAGCGAGGAGGTCACCCCGTTGACCCGGGTGAGCAGCTCGTCGTCGGCCGGGTAGGCGATGTCCTTGTCGTAGACCATCGGGCCGGTCGGCGTCTTCGACGTCGACACGACCGCGCGGGTGCGCGCCGGGTCGCCGTAGGCGAGGTTCTTGCCCTCGGCGAGGGTGAGCAGGTCGAAACCGAGCAGCGCATCGGCCGAGCCCGGGGTGACCCGGTTGGAGGGATCGATCGCGCCCGGGCCGAACCGCAGGTGGCCGGTCACCGGACCCGCCTTCTGACTCATCCCGACCTGGTCGAGCGACTCCACGCCGAAGCCGGCGCGCAGCGCGGCGGTCGCCAGCACCTGGTTGACGGTGACGATGCCGGTGCCGCCGATGCCGGCCATGAAGACGCCGTAGGTGCGGTCGAGCTCGGCGTAGCCCGGGTCCGCGACCGTCGGCGGCTCGGGCGTCTTCTTCTTCGCGGTCTTGACCTTCGGGTCGGTCTCGACGGCCATGAACGAAGGGCACTCGCCCTCGACGCAGGTGTAGTCGGTGTTGCACGAGGTCTGGTCGATGCGGGTCTTGCGGCCCAGCTCGGTCTCGACCGGCTGGACGGAGAGGCAGTTGGACTTCACACCGCAGTCGCCGCAGCCCTCGCAGACGGCCTCGTTGATCACGATCCGGGTGTTGCGGGGCTCGAGCTTGCCGCGCTTGCGCTGGCGGCGCGCGTCGGCGGCGCAGTGCTGGTCGTAGATCAGGACGGTCACGCCCTCGATCTCACGGAGGTCTCGCTGGGCCTCGTCGAGGCGGTCGCGGTGCCACAGACGTACGCCTGCCGGGAAGTGGGCGCGACGGTAGCGCTTCGGCTCGTCGGCGACCACGATGATCGCCTTGACGCCCTCGTTCATCAGCTTGTGGGTCAGCTGGGCCATCTCGACCTCGCCCTGCCGCTTCTGGGCACCGGTCATCGCGACGACGTCGTTGTGGAGCAGCTTGTAGGTGATGTTGACGCCCGCCGCGACGCACGCCTGGATGGCGAGCTGCGCGGAGTGGAAGAAGGTGCCGTCACCGACGTTCTGGAAGGTGTGCGCGGCGTGGCTGTAGGGCGCCTGCCCGATCCACTGCGAGCCCTCGCCACCCATCTGGGTGATGCCGACGACCGCGCTGTCCTCGCGCTGCGAGGCGGTCACCAGGGTATGGCAGCCGATGCCGCCGCCGCCCAGGCTGCCTTCCGGGAGCGCGGTGGAGCGGTTGTGCGGGCAGCCGGAGCAGAAGTACGGCGTGCGCGAGGTCGACAGCAGCGGCAGGTCGATCCGGGCGGGCCCGGCTGCTTTGAGCTGGGCGTGGCCCTTCAGCGCACGGCGCAGCGGCGCGAGCAGCCGGCCGGCGGTCAGCTCGCCGTCGAGCGGCACCAGCGGGACACCGGCGCGGTCCTTCTTGCCGATGATGACGGGAGCAGAGGGCTCGCCGTAGAGGATCTCGCGGATGCCCTGCTCGATGAAGGAGGTCTTGTCCTCGACGACGAGGATCTCGTCGAGCCCCTCGGCGAAGGCCTCCACGATGGTCGGCTCGACCGGCCACATCATGCCCAGCCGCAGCACCCGGATGCCGGCGGCCATCAGGGCGTCGTGGTCGAGGCCGAGGTCCTTCAGGCCCTGGCGCATCGAGTCGTAGCAGGAGCCGGAGGCGACGATGCCGATCTTGGCGCCGGGCGCCTTGACCTCGATCCGGTTGAGGTGGTTCTCCGCGGCGTACGCTTTGACGACGTTCATCCGGGGGCCGTAGAGCTTCGCCTCGGCGCCCACGATCCGGTCGGGGAAGAGCTCGATCTTGGTCGGCTCGTAGGTGTAGGGGACGCCGTCCCACTGGGTCTTCGGCGTCACCGGGTCGAGGACGCCGATCTCCGGGTTGACCACCCAGGCGCCGTCGGCGACGTCGGCCACGATCTTGAGCGCGACGACACAGCCGGAGGCACGGGAGAGGGCGATGCCCTCCATCCCGTACTCGACGATCTCGGAGGCGTTGCGCGGGAACAGCACCGGGATGCCGAGGCTCGCCAGGGTCCGCTCGCTCACCGCAGGCACGGTCGAGGACTTGGCGGCCGGGTCGTCGCCGACCAGCATCAGCATGCCGCCGCTGGGGTGGGCTCCGTACATGTTGGCGTGACGCATCGCGTCCAGCGCCCGGTCGACGCCGGGACCCTTGCCGTACCAGACCCCGGTCACGCCGTCGTAGCGCTCGGTGTCGAGGGTGACCGCGGACTGCGAGCCCCACACGGCGGTGGCGGCGAGCTCCTCGTTGAGGCCGGGAACCACGGTGATGTCGGCGTCGGCCATCTCCTTCGGCAGCCCCAGCAGCAGCTGGTCGAGACCACCGAGCGGGCTGCCCGGGTAGCCGGAGATGAAGGTGCCGGTCCGCAGACCGCGGCGCTGGTCCAGGGCGCGCTGCTCGACGAGCATCCGCGCGATCGCCTGGATCCCGGTCAGCAGCACGGGGCCGGCCCCGACGCGGTAGCGGTCTGCCAGGTCGTAGGCCTCGAACGATGTCCCAGGCTCGAACACTGCGGTCATAGGGGTGACTCCTCAATCTGCCGGGCGGCACTGGTGGTCCGTCTGGAGTGTTTGCCGGGACCGCCGGGGTGAGGCTGTCCCGAGGAACCACCCGCAGGGTGTGCGGGTGGCCTGGGTCACATCATCGGGGATGGGGCCTACGTGATGCCAATCACCAGCGGCACCGTCACCAGGCGACGCTGAGGTACTGCGTCTCGAGATACTCCTCCAGACCCGCCCGCGCACCCTCGCGCCCGATGCCGCTCTGCTTCACGCCACCGAACGGCGCCGACGGGTCGGAGACGAGGCCGCGGTTGACTCCGACCATCCCGGCGTCGATCCGCTCGGCCACGTGCAGCGCCTCGCCCAGCTCGCCGTAGACGTACGCCGCCAGGCCGAACTCGGTGTCGTTGACCGCGGCCAGCAGCTCCTCGGTGTCGTTCCAGACCACGATCGGGGCCACCGGGCCGAAGATCTCCTCGCGCAGCAGCGGCGAGTCGGCCGGTACGCCGGTGAGGACCGTCGGCGCGTAGAAGTAGCCCTCCGAGGCGGGTACCTCGGCGCGGTGGGCGATCACGGCTCCCGCGGCCACGGCGGCGTCGACGAGACCGGTGACTCCTGCGTACGCCTTCGCGGAGATGAGTGGGCCGATGTCGCTGCCCTGCTCGGCCGGGCCGACCCGGAGCTTCTCGACCGCGGCACCGAGGCGGGCGGTGAACTCCTCGGCGACGTCGGCGTGGACGTAGAGCCGGTTGGCGGCGGTGCAGGCCTGTCCCCCGTTGCGGAACTTGGCGACCATGGCGCCCTCGACCGCCGCCTCGACGTCCGCGGAGGACGTCACCACGAACGGCGCGTTGCCGCCGAGCTCCATCGAGGTGTTCACGACGCGGTCGGCGGCCTGGCGGAGCAGGACGCGGCCGACGCCGGTCGAGCCGGTGAAGGAGATCTTGCGGACCCGCGGGTCGGCGAGCCAGGTGCTGACGATGCCGGCGGCGTCCTGGCCGGGGACGACGTTGACGACGCCGTCGGGCACACCCGCCTCGGCCATCAGCCGGGCGACCGCGAGCGCCGTCAGCGGCGTCTCGGAGGCGGGCTTGAGCACGACCGTGCAGCCTGCCGCGAGGGCGGGGGCGATCTTGCGGGTGGCCATCGCGGCCGGGAAGTTCCACGGCGTCACGAGCGCGGCCACGCCGACCGGCTTGTGGGTGACGATGGTGCGGGTGCCGCCGGCCGGCGAGGGACCGAAGTCGCCGTGCGGGCGGACGGCCTCCTCGGCGTACCAGCGGAAGAACTCGGCGGCGTAGCCGACCTCGCCGCGGGCGTCGGTGAGGGACTTGCCGTTCTCGAGCGCGATCAGAGCGGCGAGGTCGTCGGCGTCGCGCAGCATCAGGTCGCGGACGCGGCCGAGGAGGTCGCTGCGGGTGCGCGGCGGCAGCGCCGACCACGCGGGGAGAGCCGCGGCGGCCGCGTCGACGGCGGCGGTCGCGTCCTCGGTGGTGCCGTCGGCGACGTCCGCGACGTGCTCGCGGGTCGCCGGGTTCTCGACCGCGAAGACGCCGGCCGCGCCCGGGCGCCAGCGGCCGCCGACGAGGACGCCGCTGCCCGGCTCGAGGGCGGCGAGGTAGCCGGTCTCGGTGCTGATGGTCACTTGGTCTCCTCCAGTGCGGCGGTGAGTACGTCCAGGGCCTCGTCGAGCAGCTCGTCGGAGATGCTCAGCGGCGGCAGGAAGCGGATGACGTTGCCCCAGGTGCCGCAGGTCAGGGTGATGACGCCCTGGCGGTGGGCGTAGGCGGCGACCGCCTTGGCGACCGCGCCGTCGGGGTCGCCGGTCGCCGGGTCGACGAACTCGGCGGCGATCATCGCGCCCCGGCCGCGTACGTCACCGATGCGCGGGTCGTTCTCCTGCAGGTCGCGGAGTCGGCCCAGCAGGCGCGTCTCGATCTGGCGGGCCCGGGTGAGCAGGTCCTCGGCCTCGATGGTCTCGATCACGGCCAGCGCGGCGGCGCAGGCCAGCGGGTTGCCGCCGTAGGTGCCGCCCAGGCCACCGGGGTGGACGGCGTCCATGACGTCGGCGCGACCGGTCACCGCGGAGAGCGGCAGGCCGCCGGCGATGCCTTTGGCGCTGACCACGAGGTCGGGGACGACGCCGTCGTGCTCGACGGCGAACCAGGTGCCGGTGCGGCCGAAGCCGGACTGCACCTCGTCGGCCACGAAGATCACGTCGTTGGCGCGGCACCACTCCGCCAGCGCGGCGAGGAAGCCGGGCGCCGGGACGATGAAGCCGCCCTCGCCCTGGACCGGCTCGATCACGACGGCCGCGAGGTTCTCGGCGCCGACCTGGGTCTCGATCAGGGAGGTCGCCCGGGCTGCCGCGAGCTTGCCGTCGATCTCGTCGGCGTCGCGGAAGGGGTAGGACATCGGGGCACGGTAGACCTCGCCGGCGAACGGCCCGAAGCCGTGCTTGTAGGGCATGTTCTTCGCCGTCATCGCCATGGTGAGGTTGGTGCGCCCGTGGTAGGCGTGGTCGAAGACCACGACGGCGTCCTTGCCGGTGAACGAGCGGGCGATCTTGACCGCGTTCTCGACGGCCTCGGAGCCGGAGTTGAACAGCGCGGTGCGCTTCTCGTGGTCACCGGGGGTGAGCCGGGCGAGCTGCTCGGCGACGGCCACGTAGCCCTCGTAGGGCGTGACCATGAAGCAGGTGTGGGTGAACGCGGCCACCTGATCGGAGACCGCTTCGACCACGCGGGCGGCACTGGAGCCGACGGTGGTCACCGCGATGCCGGAGCCGAGGTCGATGAAGCGGTTGCCGTCGACGTCCTCGACGATCCCGCCGGCCGCACGGGCGGCGAAGACGGGCATGGTGGTGGCCACGCCCTGGCTCACGGCCGCGACCTTGCGGGCCATGAGCTCCTGGGAGCGCGGGCCGGGCAGGGGCGTACGCAGGAGGCGGGACTGTTCGAGGGTGGAGAGCTCGGTCATGGGTTCAGCATGAGGCTCGGCGACACATGTCGTCCAAGACCTTTTGACTACTAGAATCATGTCTCGTGAGCATGGATCTGCGCCTGCTGCGCTACTTCGTCGCTACGGCCGACGCGGGCTCCGCGACCCGCGCCGCCGAGGTGCTGCACGTGACCCAGCCGGTCCTGTCCCGACAGCTGCGCCAGCTCGAGGCCGGCCTGGGCGTGCCGCTGTTCGCCCGGGAGGGACGGCGGCTGCGGCTCACCCGCACGGCCGAGGACCTCCTCCCCCGCGCCCGCGACCTGCTGGCACACGCGGACGACCTCGAACGCGCCGTCGGGGTGCTCGCCTCCGGGAGGCTCGACGAGCTGCATCTCGCGGTGCCGTCCACCACGCTCACCGACGTGCTCGCCCCGTTCCTCGCGACCCTCGGACCCGAGGACCCGGTCGCGATGGTCCGCGAGCTCGACCCGCGCGGCGCGGCCGCCGCCGTCCGGGCCGGCGCCGACCTGGCGATCGTCACCCGGCCGCCGGGCCGGTCCCTGGCCTCCCACGCACTCGCCGTGCTGCCGGTGTGGGCCTACGTCCGGCCCGACGACGCGTGGGCGGGGCGGGGGTCCGTGGACGTACGCGACCTGGTGACCCGGCCACTCGTGCTGCTCACCGAGGACCTGCGGCCCCGGCCCCTGCTGGACGCAGCGGCCGAGGACGCCGCCGTCGGCTACGGCGACGTCCTCGAGGTGTCCAACGCCCAGGTCGCGCAGGCTCTCGCCGCCTCGGGCCGTGGGGTCGCGGTCGTCTCCGACGACCCGCGCTTCGGGCTCGTGCCGCTGCACATCGAGGCGCCGGCCGGGCGTGTCCGGATCAGGTTGTACGCGGCCTGGGACCCCCAGCACCATGCCGCCGAGGCCCTCGCCGCCCTGGCCGAGCGCCTCTCGGCCTTCTGCGTCGAGCGCTACGGCGCCGAGGTTGCCGTCCGCTGAGCGGCCGAGGTCAGCACGGTCAGGATCCGCTCGGTGACCTCGTGGACCGGACCGAGGCCGTCCACCCTCGCGAGCAGGTCACGCTCGGCGTAGTGGTCGGCGAGCGGGCCCGTCTCGGCGGCGTACACCTCGAGCCGCCGGCGGATGACCGACTCGGTGTCGTCGGCGCGACCCTGCTCCTGGGAGCGGGCGAGCAGCCGGCCGACCAGCTCGTCGGTGTCGGCCTCGAGGAGCACCACCGCGTCGAGCCCGACGCCGACGCGCTCCAGGATCGCGTCGAGCTGGGCCACCTGCTGCGGTGTGCGCGGGTAGCCGTCGAGGAGGAACCCGTCGGCGCAGTCACCGTCGGCGAGCCGGTCGGCGACCATGGCGTTGGTGATCTGGTCCGGCACGTACTCGCCCGCGTCCATGTAGGCCTGTGCCGCCACGCCCAACGCGGTCTGCTCGGCGACGTTGGCCCGGAAGATGTCGCCGGTCGAGATCGCCGGCACGGCGAAGCGCTCGGCGATGACGGCGGCCTGGGTGCCCTTGCCGGCACCGGGCGGTCCCATGAGGAGGAGGCGCATACGGGGGTGGACCTTTCTCGAGGTTGGCGCGCTCATCCCCACGATGAGCGCGCCCGATGTGACGCTAGGTCCCGCTTCGCTGCGATCACGTTGCAACCGTGAGGATCCTGCCCGCGATCTCGTCCCCGACACGTACGGCCCCGTCGACGTGCTGGAAGCCGTGACCGGCGACGTCGCTGCTGCCGAACTCGATCGGCCCGAGCGGTTCGCGCAGCACCGCGCCCCAGCGGGTGAGCCCGCCGAGGTCGAAGCTCGTCCCGTACGCACCGCCGGTCAGCTCCTGGTGCTGCCAGTCGCTCTCGACGTAGGTGAGCGGCCGCAGCGCGGCCTCCCCGAAGTAGGAGGCCAGCGACTCCAGCACCCGGCGACGCCGCTCGTCGTCGGAGAGTCGGCCGACCGTGTCGGCGCGCTCGTCGGAGACGAAGCCGACCAGCGTTCCTCGCGACTCGCCCTCGGGGGTGTTGTCGTAGACCTCGTGGACCAGCTGCCACGGCGCGAAGCCGGTGCCGCTGAGGCCGTCGGCGCGCCAGAAGGGCGTCGCGTACTGCGCCTGGACCTTGATGACCAGCCCGAAGGACTGGTGCTCGCGGGCGATCCGGTGCTCGGCGGGGAGCTCGGGGCTGAACCGGATCCGCCTGACCAGGGTCGGCGGGACCGCCAGGACGAGCCGGCGCGCGGCGTGGATCTCGGTGCCGACGTGGACGACGGCGCCGTCCTCGTCCCACTCGATGTGCGTGACGTCCTGACCGAGCCGGACCCGGTCCCCCAGCCGCTCGGCGAGGGCCAGCGGCACCCGTTGCAGGCCACCGACGACTCGGCGGTCGAGGATCACGTCGGCGTCGACCAGGTTGCTGAAGGAGCCCGCGCTGGCGGCCATCTGCACCGCCTGGAGCGCGGAGAACGAGTGCGCGGGCTTCGTCAGCATCGCCGGCCCGATGTAGAGGGCGATGTTGTCGATGGCGACCGGGTCGTCGCACTGCTGCTCGAGCCAGGTACGGAAGGAGACGCTGTCGAGGTGGTCGGCGTCGTCGAGCTCCCACGGCCGGGCCGGGTCCATCGCCGCGGCCAGCGCGTCGAGCGTCTTGGTCAGCTGCGCGATCGCGGCCGCGGTGGACTCCCCGACCGGGAGCTCGTCGCCGAAGCGGTGTGCGACACCGGTGCTGTCGACGTAGAGGGACTCCCCCTCGCGGAAGCGCGGGTAGGTCGGCAGCTCGAGCTCGTCGAGGATCCCGATCAGGGCGTCCTGGTCCGGCGAGACCCACTGGCCGCCGATCTCGAAGTCGGCCTCGGCGCCGGGTGCGCCGTGCGCCTCGGTGCGCAGCCGGCCGCCGACGCGGTCGCGCGCCTCCAGGACGAGCACGTCCTGGCCCGCCTGGGCCAGTCGCCAGGCCGCGGTCAGGCCGGTCACGCCGGCGCCGACCACGATCACGTCATGGGTGGTCATGTCAGTTCTCCTGAGTGTCGGTGGGTCGTCGGTCGGGGCGCTGGGCGAGCAGCGGGAGGCTCGGGTCCCAGCGGGTCCCGTCGGCCTGGTCGCGCTTGCGGCGGGCGATGCCCGAGAGCGCCTCGAGGACAACCCGGTTGGCGAGGAACGAGGTGATGTCGGCGTGGTCGTAGGGCGGCGAGACCTCGACCACGTCGATGCCGACCACGGGCAGCTCGTAGGCGATCCGGCGGACCGCGTCGAGCAGCTGGCGGGCGGTCAGTCCGCCCGGCTCCGGGGTGCCGGTGCCGGGAGCGTGGCCGGGGTCGCAGACGTCGATGTCGACCG
The DNA here is from genome assembly GCF_042798275.1 of Nocardioides sp. NPDC057767. Lineage (NCBI taxonomy): Bacteria > Bacillati > Actinomycetota > Actinomycetes > Propionibacteriales > Nocardioidaceae > Nocardioides > Nocardioides sp. NPDC057767. The sequence goes on from NZ_JBHVKJ010000054.1 coordinate 10,294, forward strand.
AGAGGAAGACGCCGTCGCACTCGTCGGTGGCGATGGTGAAGGCCTCGGTGAGGCACTCCTCCAGACCGCGGTGCACGATCTCGGTCATCTCGTAGGAGCGCATGCCCTGATCGGCCATCCAGTCCAGCGTCTCGGGCTCGGGCCAGTAGCCGCGCAGCCCCATCTGCAGGAACCGGTCGCCGCGCAGGGCCCCGGACTCGATGAGCCGGCGCATCGGCTGGCCGTGGCCGATCAGCGAGCCGAACTCGATGTCCCCGGTGTCGGCGTGGGCGTCGAAGTGGATCATCGAGACGCGTCCCTGGCCGAGGTGCTGGGCGACGCCGGCTGCGTCGGGCCAGGCGATCGTGTGGTCGCCACCCAGCACCAGCGGGATGGCGCCGTTGCTCGTCACGGCGTGGACGGCCTCCTGCAGGTCGCGCACCGAGCGTTCGGCGTCGCCGGAGAACATCTCCACGTCACCCGCGTCCAGCACCCGGATGTCCTGCAGCGCGTCGACCCGCATCGCCAGCGAGGGCCGTGAGCCGTCGTGGGCCAGGTAGCACGTCTGCCGGATGAACTGCGGGCCGAACCGGGTGCCCGACCGGTGCGACGTACCTCCGTCGAAGGGGGCGCCGAGGATGACCACGTCGGCACCTTCGTACGTCGCGGGGTCGGCCCAGTCACACCGGTCGACACCCAGGAAGGTGATGTCGGGGCCGAACTGGGTTCCGTAGCGAGCCATGGCGTTCTTCTCTCTCGTTCGATTCGTCGGGTCGAGTCGGGTTCAGGGGATGTGCTCAGTCCTCGGTCGGGTCGACGACCAGGAACCGCTCGCCCGGTCTGCGGGCGAGGTAGACGTAGTAGTAAGCGAGGGCGGCGACGACGATGGCCACCGTGATCAGGATGTCGGTCCGCGCGGAGCCGGCCAGCGCGTAGCCGATCGCGCCGATCACGACCAGCGGCGGCAGCGGCCACAGCAGCATCCGCCAGCCCTCGGCGGCCGGCCCCTGACGGCGGGCGCGGAGCGCGGCGATCGCGACGACGACGTACATCGTGGAGATGACCACCGAGGTCACCCCGAGCAGCGCCTCGATCTCGACGGCGCCGGCCAGGATCGCGCCGGGGATGCCGATCACGAGGGTGGCAAGCCAGGGGGTGGCGTAGCGGGGGTGCAGCTTGGTGAGCACCGCGTTGACCGGCGAGGGCCAGGAGCGGTCGCGGGCGGAGGCGTAGACGACCCGGGCGTTCTGCAGCACCATCACGATGACGGCGTTGAGGATCGCGATGGCGATGGCGACGTTGACCGCGACGGCAACGCGCTCGCCGCCCCAGGCGGCGACCCACTGGGAGAAGTTGCCGGAGGCGAGGTCGCTGAGGTCGTCGACCGCCAGGACCGTGGTCACGGTCGGCACCAGGATGACCAGGCCACCCAGGCCGAGGGTCCAGAAGACCACGCGGGCGACGTTGCGACGCGGGTCGACGATCTCCTCGGACAGGTAGACGGTGGTGCCGAAGCCGCTGACCAGGAACGTGCTGACCGCGAGGCCGGAGATCAGGATCGCCAGGGTGAAGGGCTCCAGGCCGTTCTCGCCGATGACGTGCGGAGTCACCAGCTCGCCGGGGCCGCGCTGGACGTGGCCGAGGCCGAGGACGGTGACGACGACGGCGGCGACGATCTCGAGCGCGAGGAAGGTGCCGGTGACCACGGCGTTGGCCTTGATGTTGAGGATCGCGGTGGCGGTCGAGAGCAGCATCACGATCGCGCCGGTCGCGGCTCGCGGCAGCTCCACCAGGTCGGCCAGGTAGTCGGCGGTGCCGAGGGCGAAGATCGGCGGGATGAGCCAGAGCAGCACGCCTGCCAGGGAGAACGTCAGCCAGCCCATCGACTTGCCGAGCGTCTGGGTGACCATCGCGTACTCACCGCCGGAGCTGGCGGTGCGGGTGCCCAGCTCGGCGTAGCAGGCGGCGATCGCGACCGAGACCGCGAAGCCGGCCACGACGGCCAGCACCGCGCCGCTCCCCTGGGTCGCGAACAGCTCCGGGACGATGATGAACAGGCTCGAGGCGGGCGTGATGCACGAGAGCACCAGCAGAACCGCCGCACCGGGTCCGAGCACCCGCGCGAGCCGGCGCCGCTCGTGCGTCGGCGTCACCTCGTCCGGGCTCACCTGCATGGATTCGATCATCGCGGTTCTCCTTGGGGATGAGGGTACAGCGAGTTTTGAACGCCGTACAAAACTTTGAACGGCATTCAAAGTGACCCAGATAACCGCTAGAGTCAAGGGGTGGGACCGAAGATTTCACCCCGCGAGCACAAGGAGACACTGTCGAGGTGACGCGCACACGCTCCAACAGACGCCTGGAACGACCGCGCGAGCAGGTGCTCGCGACAACCCTCGAGATGGTGGCCGAGGAGGGGCTCGCGAAAGTGACGATGGCCTCGCTCGCGGCCCGGCTCGGCACCAGCGGCGGCCATCTCCTCTACTACTTCGGCACCCGCAACGGCCTGCTCCTGGAGACCCTGCGCTGGAGCGAGAACGAGTACGCGGCACAGCGGGCGCCCATCCTGGAGAAGGTCGAGGCGTCCAGGTCAGGAGGGGTCGAGGCGCTGCTGTCCTTCGTCGACGTCTACCTCGCCCTCGACGAGCGCGACCCGCGCTGGCTCCTCTGGCTCGAGCTGTGGGCACGGGCGCCGTACGACGCCGAGCTCGCCGCCGCGCAGCGCGCGATGGACGACGAGTGGCACGCCGACCTGGTCCGGCTCTTCGCCGCCGCTCTCCCGCAGGTGCCCGACCGCGAGGCTGTCTCCGAGCGGCTGCGGGCGATGTGGGACGGGTTCAGCATCGGCATCGTCACCGGCGGCGGCACGACGCTGCGCGAGCGCGCCCTCGATCACACCCGTGCCGCCGTCGCGGGACAGCTGGGATGACGGGCATGCCGATCGCCTCCTGGTTCCCCGAGGCGCAGCTGGGGATCTTCGTCCACTGGTTGGCGTCGCCGAGTCCTGGTCGTTCTACGACGGCCGGGTCCCCTACGCCGACTACATGGCCCAGATCGACCGCTTCACCGCCGCCGAGTTCGACGCCGACGCCTGGGCGGAGCTCTTCGAGCGGGCCGGGGCCACCTACGCCGTGCTCACCGCCAAGCACCACGACGGCATCGCCCTCTACGACACCCAGGTCAACGACCTGTCGGTGGTCAAGAGAGCGCCGGCCGGCCGCGACCTCGTCGCCGAGTTCGTCGAGGCCGTACGCCGCCGAGGGCTCAAGGTCGGCCTCTACTTCTCCCACCTCGACTGGACGCACCCGGACTATGCGACGGTGCGGCCGGCCGTGCAGCACCCCTCGGTCCAGGACAACCCCTACGCGGTCCCTCGCCGGGGCGAGGAGGAGCCCGAGCGCTGGGAGCGCTACCTCGAGTTCCACCGCGCCCAGATCCGCGAGCTGGTGACCCGCTTCGAGCCGGACCTGCTGTGGTTCGACGGCGAGTGGGAGCGCGACGAGCGGCAGTGGCGGATGCGGGAGCTGCGGGCAGAGCTGCGCGAGCTCGCGCCCGAGATGGTGGTCAACGGCCGGATGCTCGGTCACGGTGACTACGTGACGCCGGAGCAGGGCGTCCCGGTCGAGCCGCCCGACGGCCCGTGGGAGCTCTGCCTGACCATCAACGACTCCTGGGGCTGGCAGCCACAGGACGACAACCACAAGTCACCGCGCCAGATCGTGCGCACCTTCGTGGAGACGATCGGCGGTGGCGGCAACCTGCTCCTCGACGTCGGGCCGCGCGAGGACGGCACCATCACGCCCGAGCAGACCGAGCGCCTCGAGGCGCTCGGCGACTGGGTGTCGCGCCACCCCCCTGCCGTCCGAGGCATCCGCCGCGGCCTTCCGCACGGACACTTCTACGGCCCGACCGCGGTCTCCGACGACGGCCGCACCCTGTTCCTCTACGTCCTGGACCGCCCCAACGACTACGTCGCGGTCCGCGGCCTGCGCAACCAGGTCCTGAAGGCGTACGTCCTCGGGACCGGCGCCGAGCTCCGCCATCAACGCATCGGCGGGCTCCACGAGGTCCCCGGCTGGGAGTACGTCTTCACCACCGACGACGATCTCGACCCGCTGTGCACCGTGATCGCCCTCGAGCTCGACGGCGAGGTCTCGGTCCACCGGGACTGACTACGCCGAGGCCTGACCACCCGAGGGCTGGGGGTCGATGGGCGGGCGCCGGGTGCCGCTCGGGTCGAGCCGCTCGAGCATCGCGCCGGCGATCTCGGAGAGCTGGTCGACCTGCTCGGGAGTCAACGCGTCGAAGACGTACTCGCGGACCGCGTCCACGTGACCGGGGGCGGAGGCGACCATCTTCTCGTGGCCGGCCTCGGTGAGACGTACGTTGGTCGCGCGGCGATCACCAGGGCAGGCGTGGCGCTCGATGAGGCCGCGGTCGACCAGGCGCTTGACGACGTTGGACAGCCGAGGCAGCGTCGCGTTGGTGTAGCCGGCCAGCTCGGTCATCCGCAGGGTCTGCTCGGGCACCTCGGAGAGCATGGCCAGCACGCCGTAGTCGAAGTGGGTCAGGCCGGCATCGCGGCGCAGCTGGGAGTCGAGGGCGCCCGGGAGCAGCTCGAGCACGGCGATGAGGCGTATCCATGCCACCCGCTCCGCCGGCGACAGCCAGTTGCCCTCCACGCCCACGGAGTTTGCCGTAGAAAGTTGCCCGGAACAAACACCGGTCGCCTAGAGTTAGTTCAAGCAACAACTATTAGCCTGAGCCGCAGGAGACCGCCATGACCACCGCACCCGAGAGCACGACCGCCGCCGCGGACGCCCGCCTCCCCGAGACGCATCCGTTCGCCCAGCACCTGCGCGCGGTCGAGGCTCGCGAGGCGGCCGACCCGCACCGTGTCTGGACGCCGGCGGACGGGCCGCTGCCGAGCCTCTACCTGTCCCACGGCGGCGGTCCGCTGCCGCTGCAGAGCCCCGAGTGGCTCGACCCGCTGCACGCCTGGGCCCGCTCGCTGCCGCGACCGAAGGCGATCCTGGTGATCTCCGCGCACTGGGAGTCGGCGCCGCTCTCGATCAGCGCGACCCGCCCCGACGAGCTGGTCTACGACTTCGGCGGCTTCGACCCGATCTACCACTCGGTGCGCTACGACACCCCGGACGCGAGCGAGCTCGCTCGCGCCACCGCGGCGCTGATGCCCGACACCGAGACCGCCCATCAGCACACCCGTCGCGGCCTGGACCACGGCGCCTGGGTGCCGCTGAAGATCATGTACCCGGCCGCCGACATCCCGGTCGTGCAGCTCTCGCTGCCCACCGAGGACCCGGACAGGCTGCTCGCTCTCGGCGAGCGCCTGCGGCCGCTGCGCGAGGAGGGCGTGCTCGTGGTCGGCTCGGGCCACATGACCCACGGGCTCCCGTTCATCACCCGCGAGATGATGACCGAGAACAAGCCCGCCGGCTGGTCCTCCGACTTCGACTCCTGGGCCGCCGAGGCCCTGGACCGCGGCGACGTCGCCGAGCTGGCCCGGTTCCGCACCGCCGCCCCCGGGATGCCGTACGCCCACCCGACCGTCGAGCACTTCACCCCGCTCTTCGTCACCCTGGGCGCGGCCACGGACCCGACGGCCCCGGTCACCACGACCCTGGACGGCTACGGCCTCGGGCTCTCCCGGCGCTCCTTCCAGGCGGCCTGACCCGTCCCGCGCAGCTGCACCGACAGCACCGGGGCCAGGGGCATCCGGGCGAGCAGCAGGGCCTGGTAGGCGTGATAGACGTCGGGCTTGCCGTGCCAGATCACGTGCGAGGGACGGTTGTGCTCATCGAGCTCGTGGTGCCAGCTGCCGAGCTCGCGGTCGACGAGGTGGGTCTCGATGTAGGTCTCGAACCGCTCCCGCCACTGCGTGTAGACGGCGTCGCCGGTGCGGGTGTGCAGCGCGCCGGCCGCAGCCAGCGCCTCCGCGGCCACCCAGTGCAGCCGCAGCCTGGTGACCGGGGTGCCGTCCCAGGCGGTGGTGTAGACGAAGCCGGTCTCGCCGTCGGCGGACCAGCCGACCTCGACCGCGCGCTCGAAGAGCGCCCGGGCGTCCTCGACCAGCCACGCCGGCGCGTCCGGCACGCTCGCGTCGAGGTGCAGCAGCAGACGCGACCACTCCAGCAGATGGCCGGGCGTGCAGCCGAAGGGGCGGAACGGGTCGCCGGGACGGTCGGCGTTGTAGTCGAGCCGCGGCGACCAGCCCAGGTCGAAGTGCTCGGGCAGGTCGTAGCCGTGGGTGCGCGCGACACCATGGATCAGGTGCTCGGCGATCGCCAGCGCCCGCCGGTGCCAGGCACCGTCCCCGGTGACGTCGCCCGCGGCCAGGAACGCCTCGACGGTGTGCATGCTCGAGTTGGCCCCACGGTAGGCCTCCCCCGTCCGCAGGTCGCGCTCGAGGCTGTCGACCACCCGGCCGGAGTCGTCGAGGAAGTGCTGCTGCATCACGCCCAGCGCCTCGTCGAGCAGCGCGTCAGCGCCCGGCACCCCGGCCGCGACGCCGCTGCTGGCGGCCAGGACGACGAAGGCATGGGCGTAGGCCTCCTTGAGGGTGCCGACCGGCTCCCCCTCCCCCGACACCGAGGCGAACCAGCCGCCGAACTCGTCGTCGCACAGCGCACCGTTCAGCGCGCGGACGCCGTGCTCGGCGAGCTCGACCGCCGTGTCGCCCGGGAGATCCCCGCGCAGGTGAGCGAGCGCGAAGACATGGGTCATCCGGGCGGTGATCCAGGTGTGCACCGGCTCCGCCGGGTCCGGGCGGCCGGACTCGTCCAGCCACCAGAACCCGGCGGGCGAGGCCGCTGACGCCCGGGCGAACCCGGCCAGCCGGCGGCACTCGCCATCCGGATCGATCATCGCTCGATCATCCCTTGACCGAGCCCGCCATCAGCCCGCCGACGAAGTAGCGGCCCAGCAGGATGTAGATGATCAGCGTCGGGACGGAGGCGATCAGCGCCCCCGCCATGCTGGCGGAGTAGTCCTGCAGCTGACCGCTCGCCAGGAAGTTGAGCGCGATCGTGACCGGCCCGTTGCGCGAGGTCGAGAAGAACAGCGCGAACAGGTAGTCGTTCCAGGCCGAGGTGAACTGCCACATCAGCACCACCACGAACGCCGGCGCCGAGATCGGCAGGATGATCGAGGCGTACGTCCGGAGCATGCCGGCGCCGTCGACCCGAGCGGCCTCGACGAGCTCGACCGGGACGCCGGCGTAGTAGTTGCGGAAGATCAGCGTGGTGATCGGCAGGCCGTAGACCACGTGCAGCACGATCAGGCTCGGCACGCCGTTCGGGACGCCGAGGTTGCCCATCAGCTGGACCAGCGGCACCATCACCGCCTGGTAGGGGATGAACATCCCGAACAGGATCAGCGTGAACACCACGTCGGCGCCCGGGAAGCGCCACTTGGAGAGCACGAACCCGTTCATCGACCCGAGCACCGAGGAGATGATCGAGGCCGGGATGACCATCGCGAAGGTGCGCCCCAGCGCCGGCCCGAGCTGCTCCCAGGCACGCGACCAGCCGGCCGTCTCCCAGGACTCGGGAAGCTTCCAGGCGTTGGCGGGCGTCGCGTCGCCGAGCCCCTTGAAGCTGGTCACGAACAGGACGTACGCCGGGAGCAGGATGACCAGGGCGAAGAGGATCAGCAGGACGTACTTGACGGTGCGCCAGACACCGCGCGAGCGCTCGCCCGGGATCCTGGTCGCGACAGCTGCCGGGATGGCATCAGTAGTCATCGGCGACGCTCCTGACGGTAGGTGGAGACGAGGTAGGGAACGATCAGGATGGCCACGATGACGAGCAGGATCGTGCCGATGGCGGCCGACTTGGCGTAGTCGCCGCGGGTGAACTCGATCCACATCTGGGTGGCGGGCACCTGGGTCGTGTAGTTCGTCTGGCCCGCGATGGCCATGATCAGGTCGAAGACCTTCAGCGACATGTGGCCGATGATGATGATCGCGGAGAGGGCGACCGGGCTCAGCTGCGGGAAGATGACGTGGCGGTAGAGCTGCCACTCCGAGGCACCGTCCATCCGGGCCGCCTCACGCAGCTCCTCGGGGATCCCGCGGAAGCCGGCCAGGAAGAGGGCCATCACATAGCCGCTCAGCTGCCAGATGGCGGGAACGGCGATCGCCAGGATGCCCCACCGCTCGTCGGTCCACCACGGGTTCTGCAGGAAGTCGAGGTGGAGGGACCCGAAGAGCCGGTTCAGGCCGGAGGCGCGATCACCCTCGGCGTTGTTGAGCAGCCAGCGCCACACCACACCGGAGGCGACGAACGAGACCGCCATCGGGAACAGGTAGATGGCCCGGAACAGCGACTCGCCGCGGGCCTTGCGCTCCAGCAGCCAGGCCCACAGGAACCCCAGGCACAGGGTGCCGACGAGGAACGTCGCGGTGTAGAGCAGCAGGTTGCGCAGGGAGTAGATGAAGTCGTCGTCGGTGAACAGGTCGCGGTAGTTCTCCAGACCCGCGAAGCCCTGGGACGGACCGATGTTGTGACGGTCCTGCAGGGAGGTGTGGATGTTGGACCCGATGAGGCCGTAGACGAAGACGCCGACGACGATGACGGTCGGCAGGATCAGGAGTACCGGGGCGACCCACCCGTGGCCGCCGATGCGGCCCTTGGGCCGTCTGGGTCGCTTGACGGCGCTCGGCACCGTGGAGGACATGTGTCCGTCCTTTCACAAAGGGCGGCCGAGAGGCTGCGGCAGGTGATGCGGCCGCAGCCTCTCGGACCGGATGACGCGCTTACTCGGGCTTGTTGTCCTCGGCGGCCTCGACGAGGCCCTCCTGGAGCTCGGCGACGTCGTTGTTGCTGCCGAACTTGGCGACCGCGGCGGTGACGTCGGTCAGCCAGTTGACCGAGGTCGCGGCACCGTGGGCGAGCGAGGAGACGATCTCGTCCTCGCTCCACGACTTGATCGCGGTCTGCTGGTACTCGCCGAAGTCGGCGGTGTCGGCGGTCGTGCTGGCCGGGATCGAGCCCTTCGCCTTGTTGAAGGCGACCTGGCCCTCGTCGCTGGCGATGGTCTCGAGCCAGGCCTCGGTGCCGGCGGCGTTGGGGCCGTCGACGGGCATCGTGAACGAGTCGGCGAGGAAGTCGAAGACGCCGTCGGTGCCCGGGACCGGGACCGCGGTGTAGTCGGTGTTGAGCGTCTTCTTCTGCTCCTGGAAGGCCGCCTCGGCCCAGTCACCCATCACGTTGAACGCGGCCTGGCCGTCGATGACCAGCTGGGTCGCGTCCGGCCAGTCGAGACCCTGGCGGTCGGTGTTGGTCAGCGAGAGGAGCGTGCTGTAGTCGGCGAGCGCGGCCTCGACCTCGCTGCCGCCCCAGTCGGTGGTGCCGTCCCAGAGGCCGTTGTACGCCTCGACGCCCAGATCGGCGAGGAGCACGGTCTCGAGAAGGTGGACCTGGGTCCAGTCGGTCGCGATCGAGAGCGGGATGATGCCCTTGGCCTTGATCTTCTTCAGGTCGGCGATCCAGGCGTCGAGCGAGTCGTAGGTCTTGTCGGCCTCGATGCCAGCCTTCTCCAGGACCGCCGGGTTGGCCCACATCACGTTGGCACGGTGGATGTTCGAGGGGACGGAGTAGATGCCGCCGTCCTGGGTCAGCCGCTCGAGCAGACCCTCGGGGAACTGCTCGTTCCAGCCCTTCTCCTCGTAGAGGTCGGTGAGGTCCTCGATCTGGCCGGCGTTGATGTAGTCGGTCAGCTCGGCGCCCGCGTGCGCCTGGAAGGTGGCCGGCGGCTCACCGTTCTGCAGGCGGGACTGAAGCACGTTCTTCGCGTCGCTGCCGGCGCCACCGGCGACGGCCCCGTTGACGAACTTCAGGTCGGGGTTCTGCTCGTCGAACACCTTGACCAGGGCATCGAGCCCGGCCTTCTCACTACCCTCGGCCCACCAGGTGAAGACCTCCACCTCATCGGTGCTGCCGCTCTCGCTGTCGCTCCCGCAAGCGGAGACCGCCAGCAGGCTCAGGGCGGCCAGGCCGGCGGCCAGGGCCTTACGCGTTGCGTTCATCTTTGTCCTCCGGTTGCGCGACCGCCGTGTCGGTATGTGATCTGGGTTACTCGCGGTCGCGTGCCGAGACAACGTACGCCTCCCGATTCTGTCGAGTCAACGCATAACGCAGGACGTTTTCAACCTGAGATCTGTCGAAAATCGACATAATCACCTACAGTCACGACATGACCTCACCGGAGTCGCGGTTGCGCACCACCAATCGATCCCAGGTTCTGGACCTCCTGGGGCGGTCGGCACCGGTCAGCCGCGCCGAGCTCGCCCGGCGCACCGGGCTCTCCCGCAGCACGGTGTCAAGCATCGTCCAGGAGCTGCTCGCCTCCGGGCAGATCGTGGAGACCACCGGCGCCGGCCTGGCCCGTGGCGGCGGCCGCCCGCCCTCGCTCCTCACCGTCAGCGGCGCTCCCGGCACGCTCATCGGCGTCGACATCGGCCATCGTCACGTCCGGGTCGCGGTCGCCGACCTCGCCACGAATCCGCTGGTCGAGCAGGAGATCCGGCTCGACGTAGACAACTCCGCGGTCGAGACCATCGACCGCGCGGCGGCGCTCGTACGCGACTGCCTGGCCGAGGCAGGCGTCGACCCGAGGAACGACCGGGTCCTCGGCGTGGGCATGGGGATCCCAGGCCCCGTCGACCCGCACAGCGGCATCGTGGTCTCCCCCATCCTCGGCAACTGGATGGACCTGGCCCCGGGCGAGGAGCTGGCCCGGCGCATCGGCCTGCCCGTCCAGATCGAGAACGACGCCAACCTCGGTGCCCTCGCCGAGATCGAGTACGGCGCCGCGCGCGACGTCGACGACGTCATCTACGTCAAGGCCTCCAGCGGCATCGGCGCCGGCCTGGTCCTGGCCGGCAAGCTCTACCGGGGCATCACCGGGATCGCCGGCGAGATCGGCCACGTACGTTTCGAGGACAACGGCCCGATCTGCCGGTGCGGCAACCGCGGCTGCCTGGAGAAGGCCTTCGGCGGCTCCCGGCTGGTCGAGCTGCTGCAGCCGGCCTACGACGAGATGCTCAGCGTCGAGCGGCTGCTCGAGCTCGCCCAGGAGGGCGACATCCGGGTCAACCGGATCCTCGACGACGCCGGCCGCGCCGTCGGCCGGGTGCTGGCCGACCTCTGCAACCACCTCAACCCGGCCCTGATCGTGGTGGGCGACACGATGCGCCACTCGGACTCCTTCGTCCTCGGGATCAAGGACTCCATCGACCGCTTCACCCAGCCCGACACCGCCGCCGCGCTCGACGTCGTCCCGAGCGAGCTCGGCGACAAGGCGGGCGTGATGGGGGCGCTGGTGATCGCCGGCTCGGCCGCTCCGGCACCGGAGTCGGGAACAATATGAGCGCCCGCTCAGTTCAGCGCCACATGACCTCACTGTTCTCGCCGCTGAACCTCGGTTCGACGACCCTCCCCAACCGCGTCCTGATGGCGCCGCTGACCCGGATGCGCGCCAGCCGGCCCGGCGACGTACCCAACCCGCTGATGGCCGACTACTACCGGCAGCGCGCCTCGGCCGGCCTGATCGTCTCCGAGGGCACCCAGATCTCGCCCCAGGGCAAGGGCTACATGGACACCCCGGGCATCTACTCCGCCGAGCAGGTCGAGGGCTGGCGGCACGTCACCGACACCGTCCACGAGGCGGGCGGCCGGATCGCGGCGCAGCTGTGGCACACCGGCCGGGTCTCCCACGAGTCGTTCCACGACGGTGACCTCCCGGTCAGCGCCTCCGCGCTCCCCTACCGCAACCGCACGACCGTACGCGGCGAGGACGGCACCCCGACCCGGGTCAACTGCCCCACGCCCCGCGCCCTGGAGACCTCCGAGATCGCGGATCTGCTCGACGACTACCGTCGCGCCACGCGCAACGCCCGCGAGGCCGGCTTCGACCTCGTCGAGATCCACGCCGCCCACGGCTACCTGCTCCACCAGTTCGCCAGCGCGAGCAGCAACGAGCGCACCGACTCCTACGGCGGCTCCCTGGAGAATCGCGCCCGGCTCACCCTCGAGGTGCTCGACGCGGTCATCGCCGAGTGGGACGCCGAGCACGTCGCCATCCGGATCTCGCCGATCGGCTCGTTCAACGGCCTCGAGGACCCCGAGGGCGCCAAGATGGGCCTCCACCTGGCCGAGGAGATCGGCAAGCGCGGCATCGCCTTCCTGCACCTGTCGGAGCCTGACTGGGCCGGCGGCCCGGAGCTGACCGACGACTACCGCAAGCAGCTGCGCGCCGCGCACCCCGGCCCGATCGTGGCCGCCGGCGCCTACACCTCGGAGAAGGCCGCGCGCCTGCTCGAGGCCGGGCTGATCGACGCGGCCGCGTTCGGGCGCACCTTCATCGCCAACCCGGACCTGCCCCGGCGTCTGGAGGAGAGCCTGCCCCTGAACGAGCCCGACCTGGCAACCTTCTACGGCGGCGGCGAGGCCGGCTACACCGACTACCCCGAGTGGACCGCCTGAGTTCAACTGTTCCTCACCCGAACCCGCACGGCGGAGGGCCTTCTTCTGGAATCGTCCTCCGCCATGCGGGTTCTCGCGACTTGTGCCCTGTCCCTCGCGCTCCTCGGCGGCGCGCTCACCTCGCTCACCGCGGCTCAGGCCGCCGCGCCCCCGGTCGGCGATCCGGTGGCGCTCGTCGACCCGCTGATCGGCTCGGCGAACGGCGGCAACACCTACCCCGGAGCCGTACGTCCCTTCGGGATGCTCTCCTTCAGCCCGACCTCCACGGCGGGCGACCAGACCAACACCGCCGCGTCGAACGGCTACTCCTACGACACCACCCGGCTGCGCGGCTTCTCGCTGACCCACGTCAACGGGGCCGGCTGTCACCCGGGCGCCGCCGGCGACGTGCCGATCTTCCCGCACACCGGTGCGATGACCGGGTCGCCGACCGCGGACGTGACCGATGCGACGTACGCCTCGAACTTCAGCCACGCCGACGAGCTGGCCGAGCCGGGCCGCTACCGGCTGGGCCTGGCCAACGGGGCGGAGGTCGACACCGCGGTGACGACCCGGGCGGCGGTCAGCGACCTGACCTTCCCGGCCGACAAGCCGGCGAACCTGCTCTTCCGCACCTCCAACTCGCTCAACGGCAGCGAGACCGCGGTGACGCGGATCGACGAGGCGCGGCGGACGGTGAGCGGCTCGGTGCTCACCGGCGCGTTCTGCGGCAGGCGCGGCAACGGCGGCGGGAGCAACAAGCGCTCCTACTACCGCCTCTACTTCGCCGCGCAGTTCGATCGCGCCTTCACCGGCCACGGCACCTGGGTCAACGGCGAGCTCCGGCCGGGCAGCACCGAGGCGCGGGGTGGCGAGGGCTACGAGACCGGCGCGGCCCGCCAGGGACAGGGCTCGGGCGGCTACGTCTCCTTCGACCCCAGCCGAGACCAGAGCGTGCGGATGCGGATCGGGATCTCCTACACCAGCCAGTCGGCGGCCGAGGCGAACCTGGCCGGCGAGATCGGGCGGCGCGACACCGTGGCCTCGGTCGCCTCGGACGCTCGCGCAGAGTGGCGCCGGGCGCTCTCCTCGATCGAGGTCGCCGGCGGCACCTCGGCGGAGCAGACCGCGTTCTACACCGGGCTCTACCACTCCTACCTGCAGCCCAACGTGATCTCGGACGTGGCCGGCACCTACTGGGGCAGCGACCAGGAGGTGCACCGGATCGAGCGAGGCCAGCAGGCGCAGTACGGCAACTTCTCCGGCTGGGACCAGTACCGCGCCCACACCCAGCTGCTCGCCCTCCTGGAGCCGCGCGTGGCCGGCGACTTCGCCCGCTCGCTGCACGCCTACTCCCGCCAGCACGGCGGAGTCTGGGACCGCTGGGTCCACCTGAGCGGCTGGACCCACGTGATGACCGGCGATCCCAGCGCCCCGACACTGGCCGGCTTCTACTCGCTCGGGGTCCGCAACTTCGACGCCGCCGGCGCCTACGAGTCGCTCGTCCGCCAGGCGACGGTGCCGCACCCGGACGGGCTCTCCAGCTACGGCTGTCCTGGCCAGTGCATCGGCCAGCGGCCGAACCTGGCCGACTACCTCGCCAAGGGGTACGCGCCCCAGGACACCTGCCGCTGCTGGGGCGGTGCCGCGGAGACCCTCGAGGACTCCGTCGCCGACTACTCGCTCGCCGACTGGGGCCGCCGCCTCGGCGCCTCCTCGGCCGAGACCGATGCGCTGATGGAGCGGGCCGGCTGGTGGCAGCACACCTTCAACCCGGCCGCCACCGACCCCGCCACCGGGACGGCCGGCTACCAGCAGGCCCGCAACGCCGACGGGAGCTGGGTCGCGGGCTTCAGCCCGTCGACCCAGACCGGCTTCGCTCAAGGGAGCAGCGCGACGTACACCTGGATGGTGCCGCACGACGTGGACCGGCTGGCCCAGGCCGTCGGCGGGCGCGAGCGCGCGATCCAGCGGCTGGACGCGTTCTTCCACAAGGCCGACGGCTCCTGGCAGTACACCGGCGGTGACGCGCTCCGCTACGACCCGACCAACGAGCCCGGCATCCATGTCCCGTGGATGTACAACGCCCTCGGCGCGCCCTGGAAGACCCAGGAGACGGTCCGCGCGATGGCCTCGCTCGCCTACGGCACGGGGCCGCGGGGCCTGCCCGGCAACGACGACCTCGGCACCATGTCGGCGTGGTACGTCTTCGCCGCGATGGGCATCTACCCCCAGGACCCCGCCCGCGCCGAGATGCTGATCTCCAGCCCGGTCTTCGAGAAGGTCACCATCCACCGCGGCAACGGCGTCAACATCACCATCGATTCGCCGCAGGCGAGCACCGAGAACATCTACGTCCGGTCCGTCACCCTCGACGGCCGCGATCGCAAGCAGTCCTGGCTGCCCGAGTCTGTGATGAACCGCGGCGGCACCGTCCGCATCGACGTCGGTGCGGAGCCGAATCAGAGTTGGGGCACCGCCGAGGCCGACCTGCCGATCAACCACACCAACTGACCACTTGATGCGAATGCATACTGCACTCATAATGAGTGCATGGCCTACCTGCAGATCCGCGACATCCCCGATGACGTACGTGACGTCCTCGCCCAGCGCGCGAAGGACCGTGGGCAGTCGCTGAACTCCTACCTGCGCGACGTCGTCCTCCGGGAGGCTTCGTTCGCCAACAACCAGGCTCTGATCGACCGCGTGGTGGCCAGCCGGGGCGACTCGAAGTTCACCACCGAAGACGTGCTCGCTGCCCGCGACGCCGCTCGCGGCGAGCGCCACGAGGGCGCTGCGTGATCGTCCCCGACGCTTCCGCAGTCGCCCTCCTGTTCTCCGACCCCGACACCGACCCTCGCGTGAACGCGGCGACGAAGATCCTGGCCGATGACCCTGAATGGATCGTCCCAGAGATCTGGCGCACCGAGGTGCTCAGCGTCTTCCGCGGACTCTCCCTGGGCGGCAAGCTCACCCCCAACGACGGGGACCGAGCGCTGCACTGGCTCCAAGCGATCACGGTGATCACCGCACCGACCGGCCCCTGTCTTACCCGGATGTGGGAGCTTCGCAGCAACCTGTCGACCTACGACGCCGGCTACGTCGCCGTCGCCGAGTCGCACGACCTCACTCTCGTCACCGCGGACGTACGGATCGCGAAGGCAGCCGTCGCGCGATGCCCCGTGAGAACGATCAACTGACGGCGGTCCCGGCGCGCTGAGGGGACTGCCCCGGTCAACCGTCGCCATCTGCGAAGATGCGGGGCGTGAGCACTTCGACCCCGGCACGTCCCCATGCTCTTGACCGGTTCTTCCAGATCAGCGCGCGCGGCTCCACGGTCGGGCGCGAGGTCCGCGGTGGCGTGGTCACCTTCTTCACGATGGCCTACATCGTCGCCCTCAACCCGTTGATCCTCGGGTTCGCGGAGGACATGAACGGCGACCTCCTGGGTGGCACCAGCGGCGACAACCTGGCCGCGATCGCGGCCGGAACCGCGCTGGTGGCGGGCGTCATGACGATCCTGATGGGCCTCGTGGCCAACTATCCGCTGGCGCTGGCTACCGGGCTCGGGCTCAACGCGTTCGTGGCGTTCTCGATCGCGGGGCAGATGACCTGGGCCGACGCGATGGGCCTGGTGGTGATCGAGGGCCTGGTGATCCTGGTGCTGGTGCTGACCGGGTTCCGGGAGGCCGTCTTCCACGCCGTCCCGCGCGAGCTCAAGACCGCGATCTCGGTCGGTATCGGCCTGTTCATCGCGGTGATCGGCTTCGTCGACGCCGGGTTCGTACGCCGCATCCCCGACGCCGCCAACACCACCGTTCCGGTGCAGCTGGGTCCGACCGGGCAGCTCGCGGGCTGGCCGGTGCTGGTCTTCGTCATCGGCCTCGCACTGGTGATCACCCTGTGGGTGCGCAAGGTGCGCGGCTCGATCCTGATCTCGATCGCGGTGACCACGGTGCTGGCGATCATCGTCGAGGCCATCGCGGACCTCGGCAGGGGCAGCGCCGAGAACCCGACCGGCTGGGCGCTCAACGTGCCGGCGATCCCGGACAGGATCATCGACTGGCCCTCGTTCGCGACGCTGGGCGAGTTCAACCTGCTCGGCTCCTTCGAGAACGTCGGCATCGTGACCGCGGTGCTGCTGATCTTCACGCTCATGCTCGCCGACTTCTTCGACACCATGGGCACGATGACCGCGATCGGCTCCGAGGCCGGACTGCTGCGCGAGGACGGCACCCCGCCGCGTACGCGCTCGATCCTGGTCGTCGACTCGCTGGCCGCTGCCGCCGGTGGCGCCGGTGGTGTCTCCTCCAACACCTCCTACGTCGAGTCCGCCTCGGGCGTCGGCGAGGGCGCCCGCACCGGTCTGGCCGCGGTCGTCACCGGTGTGCTGTTCCTGCTCACCACGTTCCTGGCCCCGCTGGTCACCGTGATCCCCTCGGAGGCGGCGGTGCCGGCCCTGGTGCTGGTCGGCTTCCTGATGATGCAGCAGGTCAAGGACATCAACTGGGCCGACCCGGACATCGCCATCCCGGCGTTCCTGACGATCGCACTGATGCCGTTCACCTACTCGATCTCGGTCGGCATCGGCGCAGGCTTCCTGGCCTTCGTGCTCATCAAGATCGTCCGCGGCAAGGCCAGGACCGTGCACCCGCTGATGTGGCTGGTCGCGGTCATGTTCGCCGTCTACTTCGCGATCCACCCGATCTCGAGCTGGCTGGGCTGACGGGCTGGGCTGACCGGCGGGATCAGCCCAGCATGTCCTTGACGAGCGGCACGACCTCGGTTCCGTAGAGCTCGATCGAGCCCATCAGGTCCTCGTGACGCACCTGGCCCTGGTCGTACTTCAGGTCGAACCGGTCGACGCCGAGCACCTTGATGGTGCCGGCCAGCTTCCGGGCGACCGTCTCGGGCGAGCCGACGTAGAGGGACCCGCCCTCGATCTCGCGCTCGAAGTCGCCGGGCCGCGGCGGCGGCCAGCCACGCTCGCGGCCGATCTGGGTACGCATCGCCAGCCAGCCCTCGTAGACAGTCTCGCGGGCCTGCTCATCGGTTTTCGCGACGAACCCGGGCGAGTGCACGGCGACCCGCTTTCGCGGAACCCCGAACTCGTCCTGGGCCCGCTCGAAGAGGTCGATGTAGGGCGCGAACCGGTCGGCCGGTCCGCCGATGATCGCGAGGA
Source organism: Nocardioides sp. NPDC057767 (assembly GCF_042798275.1). Lineage (NCBI taxonomy): Bacteria > Bacillati > Actinomycetota > Actinomycetes > Propionibacteriales > Nocardioidaceae > Nocardioides > Nocardioides sp. NPDC057767. The sequence goes on from NZ_JBHVKJ010000054.1 coordinate 27,940, forward strand.
AGAGGCCGAAGCCGTGGCGGGCGGTGCGTACGACCGACTCCGGGCTGCCGCCGACGCCGACCCAGGCGGTGAGGCCGTTCTCGGTGCGCGGGAAGACCTCCTGGTCGGTGAGTGCCGCGCGGGTGCGGCCCTCCCAGGTGACCTTCTCCTCCTCGAGGAGCGCGGCGAGCAGCTCGAGGCGCTCCTCGAAGAGCTCCTCGTAGTCGGCGAGGTCGAAGCCGAACAGCGGGAACGACTCGGTGAACGAGCCGCGCCCCGCGACGATCTCGGCGCGGCCGTTCGAGACCGCGTCGAGGGTGGCGAACCGCTCGAAGACCCGCACCGGGTCGTCGGAGCTGAGCACGGTCACTGCGGATCCGAGCCGCAGCCGGTCGGTGCGGGAGGCGACCGCGGCGAGCACCATCTCCGGGCTGGAGACGGCGAAGTCGCGGCGGTGGTGCTCCCCCACTCCGAAGAAGTCGAGCCCGACCTGGTCGGCGAGCACGCCCTCCTCGACGATGTTGCGGATCACCTGCGCGTGGTGCTGCGGCTTGCCCTCGGCGTCGCGGGTGACCCCGCCGAAGGTGTCCAGGCCGAACTCGATGTCAGTCACGCCTGTTGAAACCTCAACCAGTCGCGGCGCATTCCCAGGGCTGGTTCGGGACCTCGTGGGTCTCGCTCGCCAGGTGGCGCCACAGCGTCCCGCCGTGCTCCAGGTCGAGCCGGCCCTCGGGGCAGGCGTCGGACGGCAGGTCGCACCCGAGCGCGGTGACGGACCCGAGCACCCGGTACGGGCCGAGGAGCCCGGGGGCCAGGGAGTCCGCGTCCAGGTCGAGCGACTCGACCAGGAGCGGCCGACCGTCATGGTCGTGGGCCTCCCAGGTCGTGCTCACCCGACCGGGGGGTTCGCCGTGGCGCCCCAGGACCAGGGTCTCGCGGAGGACGAGCCTCGCACCGGGACCGAGGGTGACCCGGGTGTCACGGGTGACGTCCGCGCCGGCGGAGACGACGAACGGCTCGCCGGCCCAGACCAGTCCCGCGCCGGCCGCCAGGGCGATCCGGACCGACCAGGACGCGTGGCCGCCGTCCATGTCGTACGCCACCGTCCCGGCGGGCTCGACCAGGGTCAGGCGCGCGCCCTCCCCCACCTCGACCTCGATCGTGACGTGGTCGCCGGCCAGCAGCATCGCGCCGTCGGGGACCAGCGAGATCCGCGCCGAGCGGGCGTCGCTGGCGAGCAGCATCGGGCGCAGCGCCGGGGCGGTCGCCGGGCCGGCGACCTCGGTCTGCACCCGCACCCGGCCGCCGTCGACCGCCCCGACCCGGACCCGGGTCAGGGAGCCTCTGGCAACCTCAGGCGTGCTGGTGGTCATGCTCGTGGGCGTGGCTGGTGCCGTCGGCGTGGAAGTGCGGCGCCATCGGACCCGGGTCGGCCGGAACCAGAGCCCCGCCACGGTGCCGGGTCAGCTCGGACCTCACCCAGGCGATCAGCTCCTCGACGGAGGCCGGGTCGGTGCGGGAGAGGGCGATGACCGGGCGGCCCTCGCGCACCGACCCCGCGTCGGAGACCATCGCGACCGGGTCGACACCGACGTACGGGGCCAGGTCGGTCTTGTTGACCACCAGCAGGTCGGCGCGCTCGATGCCGGGGCCGCCCTTACGGGCGACGTCGCCGCCGCCGGCGACGTCGATCAGGAAGATCTGGGTGTCGACCAGAGCCGGGGAGAACGTCGCGGTGAGGTTGTCGCCGCCCGACTCGACCAGGACCACGTCCAGCGGCGCGAACTCCTCCTCGAGCTCCTCGACGGCGATCAGGTTGGCGGTGACGTCGTCGCGGATCGCGGTGTGCGGGCAGGCGCCGGTCTCGACCGCTCGGATCCGGGCCGGGTCGAGCACCCCGGCGGAGCGGAGGAAGCGGGCGTCCTCGTCGGTGTAGATGTCGTTGGTGACCACGCCGATCTCCAGGTCGGCGGAGAGCTCGCGGCACAGCAGCGCGATCAGCGAGCTCTTGCCGGTCCCGACCGGGCCGCACACCCCGATGCGCAGTCCCCTGCCGTTCCTCGTCCCATCCTCTGTCACAGTTTCAGGCACTGAACAACCTCCTGGTCGTGTCGGCGTGGGCGAGGGCCCACAGGTCGAGCTGGGGCGCACTGGGCGCCGGGATCTGGTGGGGGTCGGTGAGTGGCGCGACCTCGGCGGCGACCCGCTCGGCCTCGGGCAGCAGGTCGTGCACCCACGAGGTGGCGTCGAGCGGGTCGAGGGGCAGCAGCTTGAGGGCTGCCGAGGCGACGGTCTGCAGGTCGTCGTACGCCACCAGCCGGCCCAGCGAGGCCGGCGCAAGGCCACCGGTGGCGGCCGCCGCGGCCAGGACGAGCGGACGGCACCGCCGCTCGAGGGCGGCCACCTCGGCAACGTGCATCGAGTCCGGGAAAAGGCGCCTGACCAGCCGCAACAGCGCGCGACCGAGAGTGCGCGAGGTGTCCCGCATCGGTGCCGCCGGGGTGCGGGCCGCCCAGGCGTCCAGGACCGGCTCCAAGGGCAGACCGGCGCGCAGCCGGTGCAGCGCGACCACCGCCGTCCCGGCCTCGACCCGCACGACGCTGGCCAGGCGCGACCGCATGAAGACCGGCACCTGCTCGGCGGTGAGGCCGGAGCGTACGGCCGCCTCCAGCTGGCCCGACTGGGTGTGACCGGCGACCGGGAGTCGGGCGTCGGCCAGCAGCATCATGAGCAGCTCCTCGGACATCGCCGCTCAGAACATCGAGTAGAGCTGGGTCAGCGGCAGCTCGGTCGCGGGGGCGGGCTCGATCAGCTCGCCGTCGACGTGGATGCGGAACGTCTCGGGCTCGATCCGGATGTCGGGGGTGGCGTCGTTGTTGATCATCTGCGCCTTCCCGATCTCCCGGGTCGGCTCGATCCCCACGAGGCGGCGGCGCAGGCCGAGGCGGTCGGCGAGCCCGGCATCGAGCGCCGACGGCGCGACGAAGGAGACCGCATGGTCGGCACCCGGCCCGACCAGCGCCGGTCGCATGAGCACCGGCTGCGGGGTCGGGATCGAGGCGTTCGGGTCGCCGAGAGCGCCCCAGACCAGGACGCCGGCCTTCATCACGACCTCCGGCCGGATGCCGAAGAACCGCGGGTCCCACAGCACCAGGTCGGCCATCTTGCCGGGCTCCACGGAGCCGACCTCGGCGGCGATCCCGTGGGCGATGGCGGGGTTGATCGTGTACTTGGCGACGTACCTCTTCGCCCTCACGTTGTCGGCCGGACCGCCCAGCGGGCCGAGCCGGCCCTTCATCGCGTGGGCGACCTGCCAGGTGCGGCAGACGACCTCGCCGATGCGGCCCATCGCCTGTGCGTCGGAGGAGGTGACCGAGAGCGCGCCGAGGTCGTGGAGCACGTCCTCGGCGGCGATCGTGGTCGCCCGGATGCGGGACTCGGCGAAGGCCAGATCCTCGGGTACCCGCGGGTTGAGGTGGTGGCAGACCATCAGCATGTCGAGGTGCTCGGCGACGGTGTTGACGGTGTGCGGCAGGGTCGGGTTGGTCGAGCCGGGGATGACGTAGGGCAGCGAGGCGACCGAGAGGATGTCGGGCGCGTGCCCTCCCCCGGCGCCCTCGGCGTGGAAGGCGTGGATCGAGCGGCCGGCGATCGCCGCCACGGTCGACTCCAGGTAGCCCGCCTCGTTGAGCGAGTCGGAGTGCAGCGCCACCTGCAGGCCGTGCTCGTCGGCGGCTCTGAGAGCGGCATCGATCGCCGCCGGGGTCGCGCCCCAGTCCTCGTGGACCTTGTAGGCGGCGGCGCCGGCGAGGGCCTGCTCGGCCAGCCCGGCGGCGGAGACGGTGTTGCCCTTGCCCATCAGCAGGAGGTTGACCGGCAGGTCGTCGAGTGCGCGGTGGATGGTCTCCAGGTGCCACGGCCCGGGGGTGACCGTGGTGGCCTTGGAGCCCTCCGAGGGCCCGGTGCCGCCACCGCCGATCGTGGTGATCCCGGTCGAGATCGCCTCGACGATCTGCGACCGGGAGAGAAGATGTACGTGGATGTCGATCGCCCCGGCGGTGAGGATCTTTCCCTCGCCGCTGACGACGTCGGTGCCAGGCCCGATGATCAGGTCCGGGTGGACGCCGTCGGCGATGTCGGGGTTGCCGGAGCGGCCCAGGGCGACGATCCGCCCGCCGCGGATCCCGACGTCGGCCCGGACGATGCCCCAGTGGTCGAGCACCACGGCGTTGGTGATCACCGTGTCGAGAGCGCCCTCGGCCCGGGGCACCGTGGACTGGTTCATCGACTCGCGGATCGACTTGCCGCCGCCGAAGACCGACTCCTCGCCACCGGCGGTCAGGTCGTCCTCGACCTCGATCCACAGGTCGGTGTCACCGAGCCGCACCTGGTCGCCGGTCGTGGGGCCGTAGAGCGCGGCGTACTCGGTCCTGCTGATCTCCACCGTCACGCCTCCGTGGTCTGGCTGTGCTTGATCTGCAGGCCGGGCACGCGACGCGCACCCTTGAGCGCGACGATCGCGACCTCGCGGGAAGCACCCGGCTCGAACCGGCGCGAGGTGCCGGCGGGGATGTCGAGCCGGAACCCCTCGGCGGCCTCGCGGTCGAAGGAGAGGGCCGCGTTGACCTCGGGGAGGTGGATGTGGGAGCCGATCTGGACCGGCCGGTCACCGGTGTTGAGGACGACCAGGGTGCGTCGCTCCGACTCGCTCCGATCGGCGTTGAGGTGGATGGTGCCCTCGGCGACGCGTACGGCTCCGGGTCCTCGGGACTGCACAGACATGGGGCCTCCTCAGGCGATGGGCTGGTGGATGGTGACGAGCTTGCGGCCGTCGGGGAAGGTCGCCTCGACCTGCACCTCGACGAGCATGTCGACCACGTCGGGCATGACCTGCTCGCGGGTCAGCACGGCGCGGCCCTGCGTCATCAGGTCGGAGACCGACGCGCCCTCCCGGGCCCGCTCGATGACCCAGGTGGACAGCAGCGCGACCGACTCGGGGTAGTTGAGCAGCACTCCTCGGGCCAGCCGGTCGCGCGCGACCATCCCGGCCACGGACAGCAGCAGCTTCTCGGTGTCGGACGGGGTCAGATGCATCGGTGGATCCTTCTAGACGGCCAGCTGGGATCGGACGTGCTCGTGGGCCCCGGAGCCGCCGTCACCGCGTGCGGTGATCCGGCCGGACTCGAGGATGTAGTAGGCAGAGGCCGTACGCAGCGCGAACCCGACATGCTGCTCGACCAGCAGCACGGTGAGGTCGCCGCGCCCGGTGAGCTCGGAGATCACCCGCTCGATCTCGGCGACCACGTTGGGCTGGATGCCCTCGGTCGGCTCGTCGAGGATGAGCAGCCTCGGCCTGGTCAGCAGCGTACGCGCGATCGAGAGCTGCTGGCGCTGACCGCCGGAGAGCAGCCCGGCGCGTCGCCCGAGAAGGTCCTCGAGGGCCGGGAACAGGTCGAGCATCTCGCTGATCCCGGACCGGTCCCCGACCAGCTGGAGGTTCTCCAGCGCCGTCATGTCACCGAAGCTCTGCTGACCCTGCGGGACGTAGCCCAGACCGCGCTTCACCCGCGCGCTCGGCCGCAGCGCGGTGACGTCCTCGCCGTCGAGCAGCACCCGGCCGCTCTTGGGCCGGACCAGCCCGGCGGCGGCCTTGAGCAACGTCGTCTTGCCGGCGCCGTTGTGGCCCATCAGCGCCACCGCGGCGCCGGTCGGGACCTCGAGGCTGACCTCGTGGAGCACCGTGGTGCGGCCGTAGCCACCGGTGACCGACTCGATCTTCAGCATCAGGCGTCCTCTCCCAGATAGACCCGCTGCACCTCGGCGTCCTCCCTGATCTCGGCGGCAGTGCCCTCCGTGATCACCTTCCCGGCGTGCAGGACGGTGACGACGTCGGCGAACCTACGGACGAAGTCCATGTCGTGCTCGATGACCACGACGGTCCGGTCTGGGCTGATCCGGCGCAGCAGCTCACCGGTCTCCTCGCGTTCCTCGGCCGACATCCCGGCCACCGGCTCGTCGAGCAGCATCACCGAGGAGTCCTGGACCAGCAGCATGCCGATCTCCAGCCACTGCTTCTGCCCGTGCGAGAGCACCCCGGCCGGCCGGGGGGCGAGCTCGGTGAGACCCACCGTCTCCAGCACCTCGGCGACCTGCTCCGGTGTCCGTCGCCGCGGGAGCATCAGCCGCCAGCGCGCCCGGTGCACGCCCGCGGCGATGTCGAGGTTCTGCAGCACGCTCAGCTCCTCGAAGACCGTCGCGGTCTGGAACGTACGTCCCACGCCGAGGCGGGTGATCCGGTGCGATGCCAGCGCGAGCAGATCGCGTGTGCGATAACGCGCCTCACCACTCCCCTTGGCCAGACCGGTCAGGGCGTCGACGAGCGTGGTCTTCCCGGCGCCGTTGGGGCCGATCAGGAAGTGCAGCCGGCCCGGCTCCAGGGTCAGCGACACCCCGTCGATCGCGACGAACCCGTCGAACTCGACCCGCAGGTCGTTCACCTGCAACATCTCCGCGGTCATGCCGTCACCTCCTCGCCCACCCGCGTCGTTGCTTCTTCGGACGTCTCGGTCGCCGAACGCCGCGAGGGCAGGCCCCTCACCATCCCCAGCAACTGCGCCAGCCCACCCGGCAACAGCAGGATGACGAGCACGAACAGCGCTCCCTGGAAGTAGGACCACGACCCCGGGAACGCCTCGGAGAGCGAGGTCTCGGCATAGCCGACCAGGAGCGCGCCGACGGCCGGGCCGAGCAGCGAGGCCCGCCCGCCGAGCGCGACCCCGGCGAGCAGCCCGATAGAGGCGACCACCCCGACGTCGTCGGGCGAGACGATCCCGGCGATCGGCACGAAGAGCGCGCCGCCGATCGAGGCCAGGACGGCCGCGATGACGTACGCCGCCAGCTTCACGTTGGCCGGGTCGGTGCCGAGGAAGCGGACCCGCTCCTCGCCGTCGCGGACCGCGACCAGCAGCTCGCCGAAGCGGGTGCGGTAGAGCCACGCCATCGCCAGGATCGAGACCAGCAGGATCCCGGCGGCGATGAAGTAGAGCATCCGCTTGTTGGCCGGGTCGAACAGGGCGTACCCGAAGAAGCCCTGGAAGTTGTTGAGCCCGTTCGCGCCGCCGGTGGTCTTGACCTGACCGACGAGCAGGATCGCGAAGGCGGCGGCCAGTGCCTGCGACAGGATGGCGAAGTACGCCCCCTTGATCCGCCGCTTGAACACCGCCAGCCCCAGCAGGCCCGCCACGAGTGCCGGCAGGACGAGGATGACGACGAGCGCGAGAGCGCCGCTGCGCAGCGGCTCCCACCAGCCCGGCACCGTGGCGTCGCCGTAGAGCGCCATGAAGTCCGGCACCCCGCCCGGCCCGGCGTCGGCGAGCTTGAGGTGCATCGCCATGGCGTAGGCGCCGATGCCGAAGTAGAGTCCCTGGCCGAGCACCAGCATCCCGCCGCGACCCCAGGCCAGACCGATGCCGACCGCGGCGATGGCGTAGCAGCAGTACTTGGCCAGCAGACCGAGCCGGAAGTCCGACAACACGGCGGGGGCGAGGACGAGCAGGGCGATCGCGAGCAGCAGCCAGCCGACGTACGGAGAGCTGTTCTTGATTCTCGAGGTGCTCATGCCATGCTCCTGGTCCGGACCGAGAGGATGCCCTGCGGGCGCAGCTGCAGGAAGGCGACGATCGCGAGGAAGACGATCACCTGCGCGACCGAGCCGGTCAGCGCATGGGCGAGGAACGCCTGCAGCAGGCCGATGCCGAGTGCCGCCACGATGGTGCCCTTGAGGTGGCCGATGCCGCCGACCACGACCACCAGGAACGCCTGCACGATGTAGGACGTGCCGAGGTTCGGGCCGGTCGAGCCGAGCAGCGTGAGCGCCACCCCGGCGACCCCGGCCAGGCCGGAGCCGATGAAGAAGGTGGCCTGGTCGGTGCGCCGGGTCGAGATGCCGATCGTCTCGGCGAGGTCCCGGTTGCCGACGGTCGCCCGGATCTGCCGTCCGAGCGCCGTGAACCGGAGCACGGCCAGCAGCGCCGCCACGCAGACCCCGGCCAGGACCAGGATGAAGAGCCTGGTCAGCGGGAAGTCGTAGCCGAGGATCGGGATCGACCCGTCGAGCCAGCCCGGTGCGGGCACCTCCTTGGCCGGCGCCCCGAAGATGTCGCGCGCGACCTGCTGCAGGACGAGACCGACGCCGTAGGTGACGAGCAGCGTGTCCAGCGGACGGGCGTACATCCACCGCAGCACGCTGGCCTCGAGCGCCAGCCCGAGCAGGCCGCCGATCACGAACCCCGCGGGGAGCGCGATCAGCAGGCTCAGCTCGGTGCTGGCGACGATGGTCGAGACGACGTAGGCGGTGTACGCGCCGGCCATGATGAACTCGCCGTGAGCCATGTTGATCACACCCATCTGACCGAAGGTCAGGGTGAGCCCGAGAGCGATGAGGAGCAGGACCGCACCGGCGGAGACGCCGGTGAAGACCTGGGCGAGCAGGGCATCCAACGGGCTAGTTCTTCCACCAGTCGTAGGACTTCAGGTAGGGGTCCGGCTCGATCGGCTCGTCGCTCGACCAGACCGTGTCGATCAGACCCTCGGCGTTCACCTGGCCGATGAGCGCGGTCTTGGCGATGTGGTGGTTCTCCCCGTCGACCTCGACGGTGCCCTCGGGTGCATCGTAGGTGACGCCGTCGGCGGCGTCGATGACGTCCTCGACCGCGAACGAGTCGGCCTTCTCGACCATGCCCTTCCACAGATGGAGCGAGGTGTAGGCCGCCTCCATCGGGTCGGAGGTGACCGCCGTGGCGCCGTTGGCCGCCTTGAAGTCGGTGACGAACTCCTTGTTCGCCGGGCTGTCGATGGTCTGGTAGTAGTTCCAGGCCGTGTACTGCCCCTCGAGGTTGCCCACGCCGACGCCCGGGACCTCTTCCTCGGCGATGGAGACCGAGAGCACCGGCATCGCCGAGGCGGTCAGGCCCTTGCCCTTGTACTCCTTGAAGAAGGCGACGTTGGAGTCACCGTTGAGGGTGTTGAAGACCGCGTCCGCGCCGGCGGCCTTGACCTTGTCGACGACCGTGCCGAAGTCGGTCGAACCCAGGGGCTGGTACTCCTCACCGAGGACCTCGATGCCGTTGGCTGCTGCGTACTGCTTGATGATCTTGTTCGCCGTGCGCGGGAAGACGTAGTCGGAGCCGACCAGGAAGATCGACTCGATCTTCTTCTCCTGCTTGAGGAAGTCGAGGGCGGGGATGATCTGCTGGTTGGTGGTCGCGCCGGTGTAGAAGATGTTGTGGGAGGACTCCAGGCCCTCGTACTGCACCGGGTAGAAGAGCAGCGCGTCGTTGCCCTCGAAGACCGGCAGCATCGCCTTGCGCGAGCTGGAGGTCCAGCCGCCGAAGACGGCCGCGACGCAGTCGTCCTGGATCAGCTTGGTCGCCTTCTCCGCGAAGACGGTCGGCTCGGACTGGCCGTCCTCGCTGACGATCTCGAGCTTCTTGCCGAGCACGCCGCCGTCGGCGTTGATCTCCTCGGCAGCCATGGACAGGGACTTGAAGACGGTCGTCTCGCTGATCGCCATCGTGCCGGACAGGGAGTTGAGGAAGCCGATCTTGACGGTGTCGCCGCTGGTGTCGACGCAGCTCTCGCTGGTCGCGGAGTCACCGGTCTTCGCGCCGCCGCACGCGGTCGCGGTCATGCCCAGGGCGAGCACCGAGCTGGCCGCGAGGACGCGGCTCGAGAATTTCGTACGCACGGGATGGGGGTCCTTCCATCGGACAATTGCTCTCGAATGGAAGGAATCTAGGGACGGCTTGTTTCGCCCATGTGTCGAACCCAGGGGGGATTTGTTTCCAGGCGGAAACGTCTTCTCAGAGGCTGTCCAGGGCGGTCCGGAGGTCGCGGACGACGTCGGCGACGGGCTCGATCTGCTGCCGGGCGCGGATCTCGCGGGCGACCGAGGCGCCCACCGGCGAGAGCGCGACGACCGCGCGACGCTTGTCCTCGGCGTGGACCTTGCGCAGCACCAGCCCGCGCTCGGCGAGCCGGTCGACGTGGCGGGTCAGCGTGCCGGCCGGGAGCGCGGCGCCGTCGGCCAGCCGCGACATCGTCTGGCCGGGCTGGTCGAGCAGCACGCTGAGGATGCGCCACTGCTCCGCGGTGAGGTCGAAGTCGGCGTACGCCTCGGCGAGGGCGCGCTCGATCCGGCGCTGCGCTCGGGCGAGCAGCACGGCCGGATCCGTGCCGGCCGTCTCGGCAACCTCCATGAGCCCTCCCCACGATCGCTGTCTGCCGTACCCTAACCACCCAACGGCTCAATGGTGAGTCATCAGGACAACATTCCGTTCGGGAGCAGGTGTCGATGACCCCACCGTCGTTCACCCCGTCATCCCATGCCCTGCTGGGCCTCGCACCCCGCCCGCCCGGGGCGGTCTCGATCGCGTTCGTGGTCCCGATGCAGGGCCCGACCGGCATCTACGGTCCCGGCTGCCTGGCCTGCGGCGAGCTGGCCACCGAGGAGCTCAACACCGGAGGCGGCATCGCCGGACGGCCGGTCGAGATGGTGGCGGTCGACGCCGGGCGCACACCTGAGGAGGTGGCCGCCGAGGTGGCCCGGCTGGTCGAGCTCGGGCGGGTCGACGCGATCGCCGGCTGGCACATCTCCGCCGTACGCCAGGCGATCACCGCCCGCATCGGGGGCCGGGCCCTCTACGCCTTCGCCGCCATGCACGAAGGTGGCGACGACACCCCCGGCGTCTTCATGATCGGCGAGCGGCCGGTCAACCAGCTGCTCCCCGCCGCCGCCTGGATGCGGGCCAACCACGGCGTCTCCCGCTGGGCCGTGGTCGGCAACGACTACGTCTTCCCGCGGGTCACCGGGTCGACGGCACGCGCGGCGCTGCACGGCTCCCTCTCGGAGGTCGTGAGCGAGACGTACGTGCCGTTGGGGACGCGCGACTTCGCCGGCGTGCTGCGCGGGCTCGAGGGTGGCGAGCAGGACGGCGTGATCATGCTGCTGATGGGGCAGGACGCGGTGCACTTCAACCGCCAGTTCGCCGCCGCCGGGCTGAGCTCGTCGCTGACCCGGCTGAGCCCCGCCGTCGAGGAGAACACCCTGCTCGCCGGCGGCGCCGGCGCCAACGCCAACGTCTTCGCCGCCGCTGCCTACTTCGACGGCCTCACCACCCCCGAGTCGGCCGGCCTCGCCGAGCGCTACTACCGCCGCTTCGGCGAGTACGCGCCCTCCCTCAACGCGGTGGGCGAGTCCTGCTACGAGTCGCTGATGTTCCTGCGCCAGGTCGGCGACGCCTGCGGCTCCCTCGAGGTCGAGCCCGCTCTGCGCCTCGCCGAGCGCCACAGCTACTCCAGCCCCCGCGGTCTGATGCGGATGCACGGCAACCTCGTCGACCAGGACGTCTACATCGCCGCCGCCAACGGCCTCCGCTTCGAGGTCCAGGAGCAGATCGCGTACGCGTCCTAGGCGGGCGCCTCGTGCCGTTGACTTCGAGCGCACTCCAACTCCTAGCGTTCCCGGCATGACCAACGTGAACCCGACCCAGGAGCCCGACATCCGCGCCGCCCGACACGACCAGGGCCGCGAGATCCTCGACGCGATCGACGGCGAGGCCGGGGCCCGAGTGATCGACTCGCTCGCCGACATCGCCCCGGAGCTCGGGCACCAGATCGTGGCCTGGGGCTTCGGCGAGATCTACGCCCGCCCCGGTCTGGCACCGCGGGACCGACAGCTCGTCACTCTCGGCATGCTCACCGCCCTGGGCGGGTGCGAGCCGCAGCTCGAGGTCCACATCAACGCCGCCCTCAACGTCGGCCTGACCCCTGAGCAGATCATCGAGGCCTTCCTCCACTCGGCGGTCTACTGCGGCTTTCCCCGCGCCCTGAACGCCACCTTCACCGCCAAGAAGGTGTTCGCCGAGCGCGACCTTCTTCCCCTCGCCTGACCGCGATCTGCCTCAGGCGGCGAGGGTGTGGTCGAGGAGTACGTCGCGCAGCGTGAACTCTGCCCGGGACAGGGGTGGTGGGTCTTGGCCCCAGGTGTCGGGTGGTGGGCTGGTGTAGGTGTGGCCGGTGGGTGTGATGGTGGTGATGCTGCCGTCGGGTCCTGATCTGGCCTGCCATCCGAGGGCTTCTTTGGCTTGGTTGCATCGTTCGCAGAGCCCTTGGAGGTTCTCGGCGTTGGTGGCGCCGCCGTCGGTGTGGCGTTGGATGTGGTCGATGTTGCGGATCGGGGCGTCACACCCGTTGGTGCGGCAGGTCCCGCCATCGCGAGTCACGATGAACTCGGCGAGTCCGTCGGGGGCTTTGCGGGAGCGTGATTCCATCGCGACCAGTTGGCCGGCGGGGTCGGTGAACAGCCGGCGCACGAACACCTCGGCATCGGCCAGAGCCTCCCGCGCCCAGGCGGCGGGGACGGGTCCGTAGCCCTCCACCATCGCCGGCTGATCGCTGTCGTTGCTCAAAGCGTCGGCGGTCATGACGATCTTGACCTCGACCCGAGGCTTCGCCTCGGCGCTGCTGCGTCCGGTGACCCGGTCGACGAGGGTGTCGGCCATGACCTGACCCCGGCTCCGCTCATCCCCGGCAGCAGCAGCCGTCTTGGCGGCCTGGTCCAGGGCTGCGAAGACCGCGACGCCGTCTTGGACCGGCAGCAGGGCACCCAACCAGGTCATCGTGTCCGGTGCCGGCCGCAGGCTGACCCGGCGGTCCTTGGCCGCGTTCGCCGCACGGGCGACCACGGAGGCCTGATCGAGCGAGATGGCGAGCTTCTTGGCGGCGTTCTCGAGCTGGCGGAGCCCCATCGCGACCGCCTTCGCGGGCCGCCCGTTCGGCCCGGTGGCACATAGTTCGTGGTCGATGACCCGGCGGTCCTCCCACGACAGGCACGCGGTCTCGCGGGCCAGGATGGTGGCCTGCCACTGCGAGAACAACCCGGCCTTCATCAGGTTGAAGGTGTGCGGCATCTCGGCCAGAAGGATTTTCGCCAG
>NZ_JBHVKJ010000055.1:0-40607 GCF_042798275.1 Nocardioides sp. NPDC057767
CAGGGGAGTGACGCCTCGGCCTGCGCGGCTGACGCCTCGGCCTGCGCGGCTGACGCCTCGGCCTGCGCGGCTGACGCCTCGGCTCTCGAGGCTGACGCCTCGGCCGACGGCGCTGATGCCTCGGTCAGAAGCGGCGTGAGGAGTAGCTCGGGGTCAGGGCGTCCTTGATCTCACGGAGCCAGGCGTCGAGACGGTCGCCGGTGAAGTCGCCCTTACGCACGATGACGATCGTCCAGCCGTGATCGATGAGCCAGCCTCGGCGTTCTTCGTCGTAGATTCGCTGGTCGGGGTCGTCGTGGTCCTCGCCGTCGTACTCGATCGCGACCTTGGCTAGTCGATAGGCGAAGTCGAGTCGGTAGGTCGGGATGCCCTCGACGTCGACCCAGACCTGCGCTTCGGGAAGAGGGAGACCGGCGTCGCTGATCGCGAGCAACGTCCAAGACTCACGCTGGGACTCGAGGCGACGGTTCAGAAGCGGAACGAGTTCGCGGAGCTGGACGACACCGCGACGTCCCCGGAAGCGTGGCAACTCCTTGTCGAGAGCGGTCCGGGTGATTCCATGGTGTCGGGCGAACTCGTTGAGCGCCGCCATCGCTTCGCGCCGGTTCAGGTTGCAGCCCAGGTCGAGCGCGGTCCGCAGCGGTGTCGTCACACGTACGCCGCCGATGACCGTGATGTCCTCGGGACGAAGGTCGCGCGAGCGGCCGTCTGTGCCCGGGCGTCGCGTGCGCGTGTGACCCCGGACGGCACACGTTTCCACCGCCGGAAGCTGCGCCATCTCCGCCTGGGAGAACGTATTGATCCCGTGCACCCAGGCGGCGGTGCGGTCACTGATCACCTGATGCTCGGACACCACATGCACCAGCGCCTCGGCGCGCCTCACCGGATCGTCCTCTGCCTGAGCGGTGAGATAGACGCCTCGAAACGGGCGGCGTACGTCGCCATGGCTGATCGCCTGGGCGAGCGCGTAGCGATTGGTCGCGACCGACTCGATGTCGGACGTGGTGAAGGGACGGTCGGGCAGGGCGCTGTCGGCCTTGACGAGTGAGAGATTCATGGCCGCAGCGTGCGCCAGGCGGCGTACGAAGTCATCCGTCTTTTCCGCAGCTGTGGATAACTCTGGGATCAACCTGCCCTGTGGAGGGAAACTGGCCCGTCACCGTGACGCTTCGGCCGACCGGGGCGACGCCTCGGCCGACGGGGCTGACGCCTCGGCAGGGGGTTAGCGCTGGCCCCTGAGCGACCGAGGGATCTCCTTGCCCTGGGCGATGGCCTTCTCGGGGGCCTTGACCTTCTTGACCTTGAGTACGCCGATGAACCCGAGCAACGCGGCCAGCAAGACGTAGAAGCCGAAGACGATGAGGAAGGACCAGTGCAGGCCCAGGCCGGCCCAGTGGATGAAGTAGGCCACCGAGACGGACAGCATGATCACGGCCAGGACGAGCAGGAACGCAGCGGCGGCGAAGAGACCGATGCCGACGCCAGCGTTGGTGACGGAGACCTTGAGCTCCTGCTTGGCGAGCGTGATCTCCTTGTTGACGAGCTCGGAGATGTCGCGAGTGGCGTCGACGACGAGCTTCCCGATCGTCGGGTCCTCGCCGCCCGGGGACTTCACGATGTCGACTGCCATGGGAACCCTTCGCTGAACGTGTGTTGGGGAGCGCTCACGACCTTACCGGTCCCGACCCTGATCGTCCTCGAACACGTCCGGCACGCCGTCCTTGTTGGCGTCCACCGCCTCCAGTTGCTCGATGCGGCAGTAGACCCGGTTGCGGGCCCGCAGCACCACCGTAGCCAAGGCGGCGGCCAGGACGGACCCGAACAGCACGCCCACCTTCATGTGGTCATGGGCGCCGGGATCGGAGTGGAAGGCCAGCTCGCCGATCAGCAACGACACCGTGAACCCGATGCCGGCCAGCATCGCCAACCCGATCACGTCCCACCAGGCGAGGTCATCGTCGAGTGACGCCTTGGTGAACCGGGCGAGAAGCCATGTGGATCCGGCGATGCCGACGGTCTTGCCGACCACCAGGCCCAGGATGATGCCGAGCGTGATCGGGTCGCGCATCGCGCTGGTCACGCCGTCCCAGCCACCGAGCGCGACGCCAGCGGCGAAGAACGCGAAGATGGGCACCGCGACGCCGGCGGAGATCGGCCGGACCAGGTGCTCGAAGTGCTCGGCGAGGCCGCGCTTGGCCTCCGGGTTGCGGGCGATGACCGGCACGGTGAAACCGAGCAGCACCCCGGCGACGGTGGCGTGGACGCCACTGGCGTGGACGAGCGCCCAGGCGATCGCGGCCAGCGGGAGCAGCAGCCACGGGCTACGGATGCGACGCTGCACGAGGAGTGCGAAGAGCCCGATCGGGACGAGCGCCAGCAGCAGGAAGCCGATGTGCAGCTCCGAGGTGAAGAAGACCGCGATGATGATGATCCCGAGCAGGTCGTCGACGACGGCGAGCGTCAGCAGGAACGTACGCAGGCCTGCAGGCAGATGGGTGGAGATGACCGCCAGGATCGCGACCGCGAAGGCGATGTCGGTGGCAACCGGGGTTGCCCAGCCGGCGAGCGATCCGTCGCCGATCACGTTGACGACCACATAGACCAGCGCCGGCGCGATCATCCCGCCGACCGCGGCCGCGATCGGCAGCGCGGCCCGGCGCGGGTCGCGCAGGTCGCCGGAGACGAACTCCCGCTTGAGCTCGAGGCCGGCGACGAAGAAGAAGATCGCCAGCAGACCGTCGGCCGCCCAGGTGCCGATGGTCAGATCGAGATGGAGGGCATGCGGTCCGATGCGGTAGTCGCGGACCGCCTCGTACGCGTCCTGCAACGGGCTGTTCGCGAGGACGACCGCGATGACCGCGGCGATGATGAGGAGGATGCCGCCGGTCGTCTCGGCGCGCAGGATCTCGGCGGTACGTGACGTCTCCAGCCAGGATCCGCGGGTGAACAGTCGGTTGCGGGTGTCGGTCACGGGCGGCCCTCCAAAGGCTCAGGGGTCGACTAAGTCACGCCGACCAGACTTCCCGGCACACCTGACGACGACCCTAGCAAGCGGCCCGGCCACCCACGAAGGATGACCGGGCCGCGATACCGGGAACGCTCACTCGGTCGAGGTCGCCTGCCCCGCTGCGATGAGATCCATGATCGTCTGGTCCGCAAGCGTCGTGGTGTCGCCGACGCCACGACCCTCGGCGAGGTCGCGCAGCAGTCGCCGCATGATCTTCCCCGAGCGGGTCTTCGGCAGCTCGGGCACGATCATGATCTGGCGCGGCTTGGCGATCGGGCCGATCTCCTTGCGGACGTGGTCGGAGAGCTCCTTCTCGCAGTCCTGCGGCGACCCGTCCCGCAGGATGACGTACGCCACCACCGCCTGCCCCGTGTCAGGGTCGGTCGCACCGACGACCGCCGCCTCCGCGACGTAGGCGTGCGAGACCAGCGCCGACTCGATCTCGGTGGTGGAGAGCCGGTGCCCGGACACGTTCATCACGTCGTCGACGCGGCCCAGCACCCAGACGTCGCCGTCCTCGTCCTTCTTCGCGCCGTCACCGGCGAAATAGAACCCCTGGTCCTTGAAGCGCGACCAGTAGGTGTCGACGTAGCGCTGGTCGTCCCCCCAGATCGTACGCAGCATCGACGGCCACGGCTGGGTGAGCAC
This sequence comes from Nocardioides sp. NPDC057767, assembly GCF_042798275.1. NCBI lineage: Bacteria > Bacillati > Actinomycetota > Actinomycetes > Propionibacteriales > Nocardioidaceae > Nocardioides > Nocardioides sp. NPDC057767. The sequence continues at coordinate 3,656 of NZ_JBHVKJ010000055.1, forward strand.
GAGGTAGCCCCCGGCACCGTCCGGCACGGAGACGCCGTTGTCGTCGACCACGTCGGCGCCGACACCCGGCAGCGCCTTCATCGCCGAGCCCGGCTTTCCAGCCGTCACCCCGGGGAGCGGCGAGATCATGATCGCGCCGGTCTCGGTCTGCCACCAGGTGTCCACCACCGGCACCTTCGAGCCGCCGATGACGTCGCGGTACCAGATGTAGGCCTCGGGGTTGATCGGCTCGCCGACGGACCCGAGCAGACGCACCGAGGACAGGTCACGGGCGTCGGGGATGGCGCGCCCCTGCTTCATGAACGTCCGGATCGCGGTCGGCGCCGTGTAGAAGATGGTGACGCCGTACTCCTCGATGATCTGCCACCAGCGGCCCTTCTCCGGGAAGTCCGGGGTGCCCTCGTAGAGCACCTGGGTCGCGCCGTTGGCCAGCGGTCCGTAGACGATGTAGGAGTGGCCGGTGATCCAGCCGATGTCGGCGGTGCACCAGTAGACGTCGGTCTCGGGCTTGAGGTCGAAGACCTCCCAGTGGGTGAACGCCGCCTGGGTGAGGTAGCCACCGGTGGTGTGCAGGATGCCCTTCGGCTTGCCCGTCGTGCCGGAGGTGTACATCACGAAGAGCGGGTGCTCCGCGTCGTGCGCCACCGGGGTGTGCTCGGTCGACGCGCCGTCGACGATGTCGGACCACCACTTGTCGACGGAGTCGTTCCACTCGACGTCCTGGCCGGTGCGGCGGACGACGACGACGTTCTCCACGATGCCGGCGTCGACCTTGCCCAGCGCCTCGTCGACGGCCGGCTTGAGCGCTGACGGCGCACCGCGGCGGTAGCCGCCGTCGGAGGTGACCACGAGCTTCGCGTTGCAGTCGGTGATCCGGGCGGCCAGGGCCTCGGCCGAGAAGCCACCGAAGATGACGGTGTGGATCGCGCCGATCCGAGCGCAGGCCAGCATCGCGAAGACGGCCTCGGGGATCATCGGCATGTAGATCGCGACCCGGTCGCCCTTCGACACCCCGAGCGCCTCGAAGGCGTTCGCAGCCCGCGAGACCTCGTCCTTGAGCTCGGCATAGGTGATGGTGCGCTTGTCGTCGGCCGGCTCGCCGACCCAGTGGATCGCGACCCGGTCGCCGAGGCCGGCCTCGACGTGGCGGTCGACGGCGTTGTACGCCACGTTGATCTCGCCGCCCTCGAACCACTTCGCGAACGGCGGGTTGTCCCAGTTGAGGACGCGATCGAACGGCTTGGCCCAGGTGAGCCGCTCCGCGGCAGCGGCCCAGAACGCGTCCCGGTCCTCCTCGGCGGCGGAGTAGGCGTCGGCCTTGACGTTGGCTGCGGCGGCGAGCTCGGCAGGGGGCTCGAACCGGCGCTTCTCGTGCAGCAGGTTGGACAGGGTCTCGTCGGTCACAGTGACTCCTACGTACGAAAAATGTGTGGCTCAAGCCACAGGGTAGTGCGGGGGAAAGAATGATGGCGGGCCGTCGTACGACTGCAGATGTACGACGGCCCGCCGTGGGAGATCAGTGCGTGATCGCCTTCTCGGAACCGGCGCCGGTGAGGGCGCGGACCTCGAGCTCGACGTACCGCTCGGCGGTCTCCGGCTCCTTCGAGGTCACCGTGCCCAGCCAGCCCAGGAAGAAGCCGAGCGGGATGGAGATGATGCCCGGGTTCTCCAGCGGGAACCAGGAGAAGTCCACGCCGAGCGGGAACAGCGAGGCGGAGATCGTCTCGCCGGTCACCGCGTCCACGGCCGTCTTGCCGGAGACGACCGGTGAGAAGAACACCAGGCCGACGCAGGAGATCAGGCCGCCGTAGATCGACCAGGTCGCGCCGCGGGTGTTGAACCGCGCCCAGAACATGTTGTAGATGATCGCCGGCAGGTTCGCCGAGGCGGCGACCGCGAAGGCCAGCGCCACCAGGAACGCGATGTTCAGGGACTGCGCCGGGATGGCCAGCAGGATCGCGACCAGACCGATGCCCGCCGCGGCCCAGCGCGAGACCTTCAGCTCCTGCTTCTCGGTGGCCTTGCCACGCTTGATCACCGAGTTGTAGATGTCGTGGGCGACGGAGACCGAGGAGGTCAGCGTCAGACCCGCGACCACGGCGAGGATCGTGGCGAAGGCGACCGCTGCGATGAGCGCCAGCAGCACGGCACCTCCGACGGAGCCCTCACCGCCACCAACCTCCTGCGCGAGCAGTGGCGCCGCCAGGTTGCCGGCCTTGTCCAGGGTGGTCGGGTCGACCAGCGCGGCCGCACCGAAGCCCAGGACCAGGGTGAACAGGTAGAAGACGCCGATCAGGCCGATCGCCCACAGCACCGACTTGCGGGCATCCGCCGAGGTCGGGACGGTGTAGAAGCGGATCAGGATGTGCGGCAGGCCGGCGGTGCCGAGCACCAGGGCGAGCCCGAGCGAGACGAAGTCCAGCTCGCTGGTGAAGCTGAGGCCGTACTTCAGGCCCGGCTGCAGGAAGGCGTCGCCCTTGCCCGAGGCGTCGGCGGCGGAGCCGAGCAGCTCGGAGAGGTTGAAGCCGAACTGGGCGAGCACCAGGATGACGATCAGTGCCGAGCCGGTCATCAGCAGGACGGCCTTGACGATCTGGACCCAGGTGGTGCCCTTCATCCCGCCGACGGTGACGTAGAAGATCATCAGCGCGCCGACGAACAGGATCACAATGTTCTTGATCGCCTGGTCCTCGACGCCGAGCAGCAGGGCCACCAGGGCGCCCGCACCGACCATCTGGGCCAGCAGGTAGAAGATCGACACGACGACCGTCGAGGTCGCGGCCGCCAGTCGGACCGGGCGCTGCTTCATCCGGTACGCCAGCTGGTCGGCCATCGTGTAGCGACCGGAGTTGCGCAGCACCTCCGCGACCAGCAGCAGCGCCACCAGCCAGGCGACGAGGAAGCCGATCGAGTAGAGGAACCCGTCGTAGCCCGACAGCGCGATGGCGCCGGAGATACCGAGGAACGAGGCGGCCGACATGTAGTCGCCACCGATCGCGAGACCGTTCTGGAAGCCGGAGAAGCCGCGGCCGCCGGCGTAGTAGTCGGCCGCGGTCTTCGTCTGCCGGCTCGCCCAGAAAGTGATGCCGATGGTGATCGCGACAACGGCCAGGAAGAGGACCGTGGTGAGGATCTGGCTACCGTCCATGTCAGGCCTCCCTCTTCTGGCTCTCGTATTCCTCGTCGAGCTTCCGAGCCAGCGGATCGAGGTGCTTGTTGGAGTAGTTGGCGTAGAGGTAGGCGATGCCGAACGTGGTCGCGAACTGCAGGAGTCCGAAGACCAGAGCGACGTTGATGTTGCCGACCAGCTTGGTGTTCATGAAGCCCTCCGCCCAGTTCGAGCAGACGACGTAGAGGAGGTACCAAGCCAGGAATGCCACCGTGGCCGGGAAGACGAACTTCCGGTACGCCGACCGCAGAGCGCGAAACTCCGCCGTGGCGTGCAGGCTGTCGTAGACCGGGTCGTGCCGGTGGGCTTGGTCGTGTGCTTCAGCGCTCACGGTTAACCCTTTCGTTGACGAGGCCGTCCATCGTGGGGGTGAAGGACGGGCGACGTGTGATCACGGTCACACTAGGGCCCGCTCGCCTCGCTCGTCGCGGGCTGAGGCACCGTCCCTCGGTGGGCGGCGCCGTCGCGCGACGAGCGGTCGAAATCGTGCGTCGAGTGGCGGTGCCGGAGGCCGGTCAGCGCCGCTGCAGGGCCGGTGTCGCGGCGGGCCCGGCGGGCTCGGTCACGGGCTCGGGCGTGTGCAGCCGCACCAGCAGGCGAGTGGTGTGGGCCGGGACGTGCGCGGCGGTGGCGAGGCTGACCGCGATCATCACCACGAACGACAGTGGCACCGCCCACAGGGCGGGCTGGCTCAGGGCGACATCCGCCCAGGTGTCCGTACGCGACCCACTGATCGTGAACACCACGGCCGTCCCGGTCGTGACCAGCCCGGTGACCAGCCCGGCGGCGGCTCCGTAGGCGGTCAGCCGGCGCCACCAGATGCCGAGCAGGAGCAGCGGGCAGAAGGTGGCGGCAGCGAGCGCGAAGGCGAGCGCGACACCGCGGGCGACTCCGACGCTCGGGGTCAGGAGGGCGCCGGCGACGGGGACCAGGACGGCGACCAAGGAGGCGATCCGGAAGGCGGCGACGCCGCCGTAGCGGCTGCCCCGGCGGCGCAGCAGCGGCACGACCACGTCCTGGGAGAGCACACCGGAGACGGCGATGGCCAGGCCCGAGGACGTCGACAGGAAGGCGGCGAAGGCGCCCGCGCAGACCAGCCCGGTCAGGGCGTCACCTGCCCAGCCGGGGACCATCAGGCGAGGCAGCTCGAGCACCAGGGTGTCGGCGGAGGAGGGGGAGGCGGCGTACACCCTTCCCAACAGGCCGAGGATCGGCGGCAGCAGGTAGAAGACGCCGAGCAGGGCCAGCACGACCAGGGTGGTCCGGCGGGCGGCTCGGCCGTCGGGGTTGGTGTAGAAGCGGACGCCGACGTGCGGCAGGCCCATCGTGCCGAGGAACGTCGCCGCGATCAGCGAGTAGGTGGCGTAGAGGCCGGTCGAGCCGTCGGTGCCCATCGGCACCGACCACGTCTGGCTGAGGTCGGTGGCCCGGGGCGCGCCGTCGCTGCCCCAGACCGCGACCAGCACCCCGACCGGCACCAGCAGGGCGGTCAGCTTGAGCCAGTACTGGAAGGCTTGGACAAACGTGATCGAGCGCATCCCGCCGGAGAAGACGCTGACCAGCACCACGGTCCCGACGAGCACCGGTCCCACCCAGCGCGGGGCTCCGGCGACCAGCTCCAGGGTCAGCCCGGCACCCTGCAGCTGCGGCAGCAGGTAGAGCCAGCCGATGGACACGACCAGCAGCGAGCAGAGCCTCCGAACGCCGCGAGAGGCGAGTCGCTCCTCAGCGAAGTCGGGCAGCGTATACGCCCCTGACCTGCGCAGAGGTGCCGCGACCAGGGTCAGCAGCACCAGATAGCCGGCGGTCCAGCCGATCGGATACCAGAGCATCTCGGCACCGGAGGTGAAGACCAGTCCGGCGACGCCGAGGAAGGAGGCGGCGGAGAGATACTCCCCGCCGATGGCGCTCGCGTTGAGGCCGGGCCGCACCGACCGCGAGGCGACGTAGAAGTCGCTCGTGGTGCGGCTGAACCGCAGGCCCCAGGTGCCGATGGTCAGCGTCGCCAGGGTGACCAGGGTGACCGCGACGATCGCCGGGGCGGAGTCGAAGGTCATGGCGTCTCGTCGTCGGAGCCCGAAGAATCGGTGCTGAGCAGATCGGCGTAGCTGGCCTCGTTGCGCTCCGCGCCGTGCAGATACCAGCGGCCGAGGAGGAAGAGGAACGGGTAGACCAGCACCCCGAGCAGCAGCCAGGGCAGCGGGATGCCGAACGGTGAGATGTGGACCAGCCCCGGAGCCAGCCAGAACAGCAGCGGGAGCGAGCCGACGCCGAGGAGGAGCACCGCCAGGGTGCGTACGGCGATCGAGAGCTGGGCCCGCATGAGGGAGCCGAGATAGACCTCGCCGAGGCGGGTGTCCTCGTCGACGTCGACCCGGCGGACGGCCGGGCGTCGGCGCGGCGGTCCGGTGACGCGTACGCGTTGGGGTTCTGTCATCTGGATCAGCCGCGCCGGGCGAGCAGGTCCTTGAGCTGGCGCGTGTGGCGGCGGCTGACCTGCAGCTCGGTGCCGCGGGACGCGCCGCCGACGACGACCGAGCAGCGCCCGGCCTCCGACCGCACCTCCGTCACGTGGGCGAGGTTGACGAGGAGGGACCGGTGGATGCGTACGAACCGGGCGGATGCCCACTCCTGCTCCAGCTGGGTCAGCGGGACCCGCACGAGGTGGGAGGCGTCGGCGGTGTGCAGCCGGGCGTAGTCGCCCTGCGCCTCGACGTGGGTGATCTGGGAGCGCCACACGAAGCGGGTGACGCCGCCGAGCTCGACCGGGATCTGGATGTCGCCGCTCGGCTCCTCCTCCGGCATGCTGCCCATCAGCCGGGTGACGGTCTCGGCCAGGCGCTCCGCGCGCACCGGCTTGAGCACGTAGTCGACCGCGCGCAGGTCGAACGCCTCCAGGGCGTGCTCCTCATGAGCGGTCACGAACACGACCGCCGGCGGCGTCTTGAAGCGCGCCAGCAGCCGGGCCAGCTCGAGCCCGTTCAGGCCCGGCATCTGGATGTCGAGGAACACCGCGTCCACGCCCGCGCCCTGCAGCTGCTGCAGCCCGTCGGTCGCGTTGAGGCACGTGCGGACCTCCGCGACCCGGGAGTCCTGGGTCAGCAGGTAGGAGAGCTCGTCGGCGGCCGGTGGCTCGTCGTCGACGACCAGGATCCTCAAGCGCCCACCCGGCGCCCCCTGCCGTGCGGCGAATGCCTGGGTCGTACGGCCGTTCATGTGTGCACTCCTGGGGCGAACTTCGGGATTCTGAGGATGACCTTCGTGCCGGCGCCCCGGGCGGTCTCGACGACCAGGCCGTAGTCGTCGCCGTAGGCGTTGCGGAGCCGGGCGTCGACGTTGCCGAGCCCGACGGAGTCGGCGCCGCCGGCCAGCGCGTTGCGCACCTTCTCCGGGTCCTCGCCGGCGCCGTCGTCCTCGACCTCGATCACGCACTCGGTGCCGCTGTCGGTGGCCCGAATGGAGATGTGGCCGGTCTGCGCGTCGGCCAGGCCGTGGCGTACGGCGTTCTCGACCAGCGGCTGCAGGCATAGGAACGGCACCGCGATCGGCAGCACCTCGGGTGCGACCGAGAGCCGGACCGAGAGCCGCTCACCGAACCGGGCCTGCTCCAGGAGCAGGTAGCGCTCCACGGAGCGGAGCTCCTCGGACAGCGTCGTGTATTCGCCGTGGGTGCGGAAGGAGTAGCGGGTGAAGTCCGCGAACTCCAGGAGCAGCTCGCGTGCACGCTCCGGATCCGTGCGTACGAAGCTGGCGATCGCCCCCAGCGAGTTGTAGATGAAGTGGGGGCTGATCTGAGCGCGCAGCGCGCGCACCTCCGCCTCCATCAGGCGCCGACGCGACGCGTCGAGCTCGGCGAGCTCGAGCTGCCCGGAGACCCAGGTCGCGACCTCGTCGGTGGCGCGGACCATCATCGCGGAGGTGTCCGGGGCGTAGGCCTGCAGCGTGCCGACCAGATGGTCGTCGACGACCAGCGGGCTGACCACGGCGGAGTGGAGTGGACAGCCGGCCTGGCCGCACTCGAGGTCGACCCGGTCGTAGAACCGGGTCGCACCGCGCTCCAGCGTGCCCTCGGCCAGCTTGGTCACGTGCTCCTGGTGGTGGGTGCCGATGCCCTCCCAGGCGAGCAGGCCGTCGGTGTCGGTGATCGCCAGCGCCGGAGCGGCCAGCAGCGCCTGGAGATGAGGGGCCGCGCGCTCGGCGCTGTCGACGGTCAGGCCGCCCCGCAACGCCGGGCTCGCCAGCGATGCGTTGTGGAGGGTGCGGAAGGTCGCCCGATCGGCCTCTGTGCCCAGGTGGGTGCCCATGGGAGAGCGCAGCCAGCGCCGCATCCGCACTCCTCTCGTCCGATCCCACAATTGTGACCGCGCCCACGTTATCTGTCACCCGGGCCGCTGCAGGGGTGCGAGGTAGGTTTGGCGCATGCGACTGAGTCGAGTGATCCCGGGTCTGCTGGCTGCCGGTGTGGTGGGCGCGGGCGCCACCTTCGTGATCGGCATGCGCAACAAGTCGCCCTGGCTGCAGGACCGCATCCGCGCCTTCTCGAAGCGGTTCGCCTCCGAGGCGCTGAAGACCGCCGGCGGGGAAGGTGCCACCAACGGCGTCGTCCTCCACGTGGGCCGCGCGAGCGGCCGGCAGTACGCCACCCCGATCACGCCCTTCCCGACCCCCGACGGCTTCGTCATCAACCTGCCCTACACCTCGAAGGTCGACTGGGCCCAGAACGTCCTGGCCGCCAACTCGGCCACGATCGTCCACGACGGCGTCGAGCACCGCGTCACCGACCCGCGGGTCGTCCCCTACGCCGAGGTCGCGCCCCTGCTCCCCAAGGCCGCCGGCGTTTTCCGCGCCGTCTTCGACGTCCAGGAGTTCCTCCGCGTCACCAAGGTCGACTGACCCTCACCGGGTCGGCGGTGACTCGAGCACGCGATCGAGTCGGTGCGCGGATCATTCCGCGCTCTCCCGTTCCTCCAGACCCACCGCTTGGCGCAGCTCGTCGCGATCGTCACGCAGCTCGGGATGGTCGCGGGCCAGGCGTTCCATCATGCCGGAGAGTCCTTCGGCGATGGCGTTGAGCTTCTGCTGGACGGCGTCGTCGGCTCGCTTCTGGGTGTTCTGCAGGAGCGCCACCAGCAGGAACGTGACGATCGTGGTGACGGTGTTGATGATCAGCTGCCAGGTGTCGATGTCGGGCAGCACCACGACGGATGGTGCCCAGATCACCACCAGCAGCACACACAGGACGAAGAACCACGCCCGCGACACGAAGGTGCTCGCATGGGTTGCGAATCGGTCGAACACACCGAGATGGTTCCCGACCTGGGACGGCATCGTCTTCCCGCCGTTCGTAAGCCCGGAATGGTGCTCGCGATCGCTCGTCGACATCACTACCTCCTACACCGCTGTTTCCGGTACCCGATTCACGACTCGTCATGCTCCGCTCGCCGCCGCCGGGTGTCGGAGGTGAGCGGTAGGTTGCGGAGCGTGGGATACGAGCTGAGCGGGCGGTTGGTCGTCGGGATCGCGTCGAGCGCGCTCTTCGACCTGACCGAGTCGGACGCCTACTTCCGCGAGCACGGCGAGGAGGCCTACCGCCGATATCAGGACGAGCGCATCGACGAGCAGCTCCGGCCCGGCGTCGCGTTCCCGTTCATCAAGCGGCTGCTGAGCCTCAACGACCTGGCCGAGGACGCCGACGACGGTCTGGTCGAGGTGATCGTGGTCTCGCGCAACGACCCCAGCACCGGGCTGCGGGTGATGCGCTCGATCGAGCACCATGGCCTGCCGATGACCCGCGCCGTCTTCACCCAGGGCCGCTCGCCGCATCCCTACATCGGCGCGCTCGGGATGTCGCTGTTCCTCAGTGGCAACCGCGACGACGTCATCGCGGCCAACCGCGAGGGTTTCCCGGCCGGTCACGTCCTGCCGTCGGCGGCGACGTACGACGAGACCGACCGCTCCGTGGTCGTCGCCTTCGACTTCGATGGCGTCCTCGCCGACGACGGCTCCGAGCGGATCTTCCGGGAGGAGGGGATCGAGAGGTATCGGGACTACGAGGCGAGCCGAAAGACCGAGCCGCTCGAGCCCGGGCCGCTGCAGCCGTTGCTGCGCGACCTCAACCTGATCCAGCAGATCGAGGAGCAGCGCCGCCTGGAGGATCCGAGCTACGAGCCACGGCTGCGGATCGCGCTGGTCACTGCCCGCGGCGCCCCCGCCCACGAACGCGCGATCCGGTCGCTGCAGTCCTGGGACGTGTACGTCAACGAGGCGTTCTTCCTCGGTGGCGTGGAGAAGCGACGCGTGCTGGAGGTTCTGCGTCCGTTGATCTTCTTCGACGATCAGACGACCCACCTGGACGAGGCGGTCGGGTCGATCGCCGGGGTCCACATCCCCTACGGAGTGGCCAACGCCGACGATGTTCCCGCTGGTCAATAGCGCTTTACAGTTCACCCACAAGAAGTGCTCATCTGGTGGTTGGGCCCGTGCATATGTCACCCTGGGCCGAGTTGTACAGATTCTGTTCACTTGAGAAGTGCGAGGAGTTCACTCGATGACTTCGGCTATGTGTGCCAAGTGCACCGAGGACGAGGAGATCCGGGTTCTCTCGCGTTCGGCGGGGGGCCGCCGGCGGCTGATGTGCTGCAGGTGTGGACACGCGTGGGAGAGCGGCCGTTCCGGCCCCGTCCGGAATGCTGGGCTGTCGGGCTTGTTCGGGGCTGCCTGAGGCGCCGCCGGCGTACGTTTCACGGTGCCGTCGCCTGAGGTTCACCTCGGGCGGGCGCGCAGGTGTTGCGGAGTGGCTTGGGTAGAGGGTCGAGACCTGTCACGGGTTCCCCACCAAGCTCCGAGGAGTACCAACCCATGTCCGCAACTCGTCGCTCCCTGCTCACCGGAGGAGCCGCGGCCGGGGTCGGCCTGGCCGTCGCCGGCGCCGTCCCCGCCCTTGCCGAGGCGAAGCCCGCGCGGCCCGGCACCCCGGGACGCAGGCGCGCTCGCGAGCCGTTCCCGCCGCTCGTGGACGACCCCGAGGGGATCCTCGCCCTGGCCGAGGGGTTCTCGTACGCCATCGTCACCTCCGCCGGTGAGACGACCCTGAAGTCGGGGGAGAAGACGCCGTCCAACCACGACGGGATGATGGTCCTCGGTGGCAAGCGGGGGCGCTACACGCTGATCCAGAACCACGAGATCGAGCCGGGCGAGGGCATTCCGGTCCCGCTGGTGCCCGGGACGGTCTACGACGCCGGCGCCCCCTCGGGCGGCTGCACCGTGATCACCACCGACGCGGGCGGCGCCAACCTCGGCGAGTACGTGGCCATCTCCGGCACCTCGACCAACTGCGCCGGCGGCCCGACACCGTGGGGGACCTGGCTGACCTGCGAGGAGACCGTCAACGACGCCGGCGAGGAGTGGGAGGGCGAGGACGGCAGCAAGGGCGTCTACGAGAAGGACCACGGCTACGTCTTCGAGGTCTGGGCCGACGGCTCGGCCGACCCGCGCCCGATCAAGGCGTTCGGTCGCTACGACCACGAGGCCCTCGCGATCGACAGCACCCGCACGAAGGTGTTCCTCTCCGAGGACGCCGACGAGCCCAACGGGCTCTTCTACCGCTGGACCGCTCCGGCCGGGGTGAGGCTCGGTCCGGGCGTGCTCACCGAGCTGGCCGACGACGCCGGCACCCTCGCCGCGATGCAGATCATCCTTCCCGACGGCTCGGTGCTGCCCGACGTGGCCTACCTGACCTCCGCGCAGATGGGTCAGCCCTTCCCGGTGACGTGGAAGACCGTCCCCGAGCGCGATGCCCAGGAGACGCCGTGCCGCGAGCAGTTCGCCGACGGCGAGGTCACCCGCGGTCGCAAGTTCGAGGGCGTGTGGGGCACCGACGAGGGCGTCTACGTGGTCAACTCCTACGCGTGGGAGGAGGGTGACATGCCCGCCGACGCGTCGCCGCACGACGGCATGGTCTGGTTCTACGACTACGCGGCCGAGACGATCCAGCTGGTGACGTACTTCCCGCACCAGACGCAGTCGGAGGACGATGCTCCGGCCCCGAAGTACGGCGACCTCACCTTCGACGGTCCCGACAACGTCACCGTCACGCCCTGGGGCTCGCTGGTGCTCGCCGAGGACGGCAGCGGCGCCTCGCACGTGCTCGGTGCGTTCCCTGGCGGCCCGGCGTACGCCATCGCCCGTAACGACCTGAACGACTCCGAGTTCTGCGGCCCGTGCTTCTCGCCCGACGGCCGGGTCCTCTTCGTCAACATGCAGGATCCCGGCTACACCCTGGCCATCACCGGCCCGTGGGAGCGCTACCTCGGCTGAGGCTCCGCGGCTCAGCAGACCACGACGTACGCGGCGGGCGGCTCGGGCCTCCCGCCGCGTACTTTCCCCGACGGAAGTCGAAGTGAGGTTGTGAGGCCTGTGAGGTCGTGAGCGGAAGTTGACGGTCTCGCATGCGAGGGTTGGCGGCTGCTGAAACGTGGGCTCGTGATCGTGGGCGGTATCTCGCCGACTGCCGTTACCTGAGGAGCCCACCATGAGCCGTCGCTACTGGATCGACGACTGGCGTCCGGAGGACGCCACCTTCTGGGAGGAGACCGGGGCGAAGACCGCCCGCCGCAACCTGATCTGGTCGATCTTCGCCGAGCACCTCGGCTTCTCGGTCTGGCTGATCTGGTCGGTGTCCTCTGCCTTCCTGGTCGCCCAGGGCTTCGACTTCACCCCGAGCCAGCTGTTCTTCCTGATCGCGATCCCCAACCTGGTGGGATCGCTCCTACGGGTGCCCTACACCCTCGCGGTGCCGAAGTTCGGTGGCCGCAACTGGACGATGATGTCGGCCGCGCTGCTGCTCGTGCCGACCCTCGGCTTCGCGTACGCCGTCACCCAGCCGTCCACTCCCTACTGGGCCTTCTGCCTCATCGCCGCCACCGCGGGTCTCGGCGGTGGCAACTTCGCCTCGTCGATGGCGAACATCAACTTCTTCTACCCGTCGGACAAGAAGGGCGCCGCGCTCGGCCTCAACGCCGCCGGCGGCAACCTCGGTGTCGCGCTCATCCAGTTCCTGCTGCCGGTCATCGTCGGCGGTGCGGGCATCTTCGGCCTGGTCAAGGCGTCCGAGGGCGGGATCCACCTCGAGCGGGCCGCGTTCGTGTATGCCGGTCTGGCCGTCATCGCGATCCTCGCCGCCTTCTTCTTCATGGACAACATCAGCTCCGCGAAGTCGTCCGCGCGTGCGCAGCTCTCCGTGGTGAAGTCGAAGCAGACCTGGATCATGTCCTTCCTCTACATCGGGACCTTCGGCTCCTTCATCGGCTACTCGGCCGCGATGCCGCTGCTGATCAAGCTCAACTTCTGGGTACCCGAGCCCGCTCCGCTCGGCACCGGCATCTACTTCGCCTACTTCGCGTTCCTCGGCGCACTGGTCGGCTCCGCGACCCGGCCGTTCGGCGGCTGGCTGGCCGACCGCTTGGGCGGCGCGAAGGTGACGCTCGGTGCCTTCGTCGGGATGGTGGTCTTCACCCTCGCGGTCCTGTGGACCCTGATGCAGCTCACCCCCAACCCGGAGGCCTCGCCCGCGATCGCGCAGGCGAACCAGTCGTGGTTCCCGGTCTTCCTGGGCTTCTTCATGCTGGTCTTCGCCTCCACCGGCATCGGCAACGGATCGACCTACAAGATGATCCCGGCTATCTTCCGCCGTGAGGCCGAGATGGCCACCACGCCGGGCACCGCCGAGCGCGAGGCCGCTCTGGTCGGCGCGACCAAGAAGTCCTCCGCCGCGGTCGGGATCATCGGCGCCGTCGGCGCGGTCGGCGGCTTCCTCATCCCGATCGCCTTCAACAGCCCCTGGGTCGACAACCCCCTCGACGCCACCAAGTCGGCGTTCGTCGCCTTCACGGTCTTCTACGCCATCTGCGCGCTGGTCACCTTCATGGTCTACCTGCGGCCGCAGCGTGCGCGGGTCGGTGAGCTGGCGGACGTGCGGATCTGAGCGGCCCGGCTCGTGTAACACGTCGTTCGTAGGACTCATCGCCCCTTCAGATAGGGCGAGCAGTCCTACGAACAGCGTGTTACACGAGCCGGCCGCCTTCAGCGCAGCCCGATCGCCGCCTCCGCGGCGGCCAGGACCGGAGCGGTCACCTCGCGGCACCGTGCGGCGCCTGCGGCATAGACCTCCGTGACGTACGCCCGGTCCGCGGCGAGCTCGCGGTAGCGCTTCTGGATCGGCTCGAGCTCGGCGACGACAGCGTCGGTGACCGCAGCCTTGAGCGCGCCGTAGCCGGACAGCCCGACGGCCGATCCGCCGCACCCCTCGAGGATGTCGATCAGGTTGGTCACCCCCGGCCGCTCCGGGTCGCGGGAGACGTCCCCGGCCGAGTCGGTGACCGCGCGGGCCACCTTGCGACGTACGGCATCGGCGTCGTCCAGCAGGAAGATCGATCCCGGGTGCGTGTCGCCGGCCGACTTCGACATCTTGCGCGTCGGGTCGGCCAGATCCATGATCCGGGCTCCGGCCGCAGGATGCACCGCCTGGGGGACCGTGAAGACCTTGCCGTACGTCGTGTTGAACCGGATCGCGATGTCGCGGGCCAGCTCGACGTGCTGCCGCTGGTCGTCGCCCACCGGCACTTCGGACGCGCCGTAGAGCAGGATGTCGGCCGCCATGAGCACCGGATAGGTGAACAGCGAGGCGCGCACCGACGCCCCGACGCGGCGGGACTTCTCCTTGAACTGGATCATCCGCCCCAGCTCACCGGTGTGCGCGACGCACTCCAGCAGATAGCCGAGCGACCGGTGGGCGGGGACGTGCGACTGGATGAACAACGTGGCCGGTTCGAGCCCGGAGGCGACCAGGAGGAGGGCCATCTCCTCCGTCCGCGTACGCAGCACCGACGGTTCGTGCGGCAGCGTCAGTGCGTGCAGGTCGGAGAGCCCGTAGAAGGCCGAGGAGTCGGCGGAGGCAGCCATCTCGACAGGCTCGATACATCGCATTGGCCGTAGCGCGCCGAGCAGGTTGCCGAGGGTCAGTCGGCCGGAGGGAGTGATGAGGGAGAGTCGCTTGGTCATGGTGGACCTTTCGGGTGGTGAGGCCCACGGGTCAGCGACGATCGAGATCAGAAAGGCCGCCCGTGGGCGGCCTGATGTGAGTGCTCAACAATCGGGTGGACCGCCTAGGAGGCGGACCACCACTGGATGGAACGAATGCTGAACACGTCTCCAGTGTCGCACACGTCACGGATACCGTGTGGCCCATGACGACTCCGCCGACCACAGGGCCGAACACCTGCCAGGGGCACTCGACGGTCGTCTACGACGAGAGCCTGGCCGACTACGACTTCGGCCCGACGCACCCGATGGCGCCGATCCGGGTGGACCTGACGATGCGTCTGGCCGGCGAGCTCGGGGTGCTCGACCACCTGAAGGTCGTCGAGGCCCCGATGGGCACCCCCGAGCAGCTGCTCACCATCCACGACGAGAGCTACATCGAAGCGGTCATCAGGGCCGGCAGGAGCGGTGAGTCGGACCTCGCCCACGGCCTGGGCACCGAGGACGACCCGGTCTTCCCGCACATCCACGACGCCAGCGCCCACATCGTCGGCGCGAGCATCGAGGCCTGCCGCCAGGTCTACTCCGGCGAGAGCCTGCACAGCGCCAACATCATGGGCGGCCTCCACCACGCGATGCGTGGACGCGCGGCCGGGTTCTGCATCTACAACGACGTCGCCGCCGGCATCCAGTGGCTCCTCGACCAGGGCGTGAAGAAGGTCGCCTACGTCGACGTGGACGTGCACCACGGGGACGGGGTCGAGCGAGCGTTCTGGAACGACCCGCGGGTCCTGACGATCTCCCTTCACGAGACCGGGCAGCTGCTCTTCCCCGGCACAGGCTTCGCCGAGGAGGTCGGCGGACCCGAGGCCGAGGGGAGTGCGGTCAACGTCGCGCTGCCCCCGGGGACGGCCGACCACGGCTGGCTGCGTGCGTTCCACGCCGTCGTACCCGACCTGATCCGGGAGTTCCAGCCGGAGATCCTGGTGACCCAGCAGGGCTGCGACTCCCACACCGACGACCCCCTCGCCGACCTCGCCCTCAGCGTGGACGGCCAGCGGGCTGCGTACGTCGCGCTGCACGAGCTCGCCCACGAGGTGTGTGCGGGCAAGTGGGTGGCCTTCGGCGGCGGTGGTTATGCCGTGGTCGACGTCGTGCCACGCGCGTGGACCCACCTTCTTGCGCTAGTCTCGGGTAATACCTTGGAGCCGACGCTCGACGTGCCAGGTGGCTGGCGCGAGCACGTGCAGACGCGCCTCGGGAGGGTCGCACCGTTGCGCATGACGGACGGGCGTGAGCCGGCCTACCGCGACTGGGGAAGCGGATACGACCCCGGCACGTGGCTGGACCGGCAGGTCCACGCGACTCGCACAGCGGTGTTCCCGCTGCACGGGCTCGACCCGATGCCGTAGCCCGGTCGCCACGTTTCGACACGGTCGAGAAAGCGCACTTCGTCGCGCCCGAATGCAACTCGACACGCCGGTGGTATGTGAGATTCTCAAGGGTGTCCCCTTCCCCATCAGTCACATCAGGCCCTATTCTCACTTTGGGATCGCGTTTTGGGACCAGCGGTGGGGAAGCCGCTGGCGTCGCGATCACTCGAGAGAGAACGGTGGAAGCAGATGGTTACTCCTTCTGGAGACATCTCTGACAGCAAGTTCCTGACCGTGGCCGAGGTTGCGTCGATGATGCGCGTCTCCAAGATGACGGTCTACCGGTTGGTTCACTCGGGCGAGCTGCCTGCGGTACGTGTCGGTCGTTCCTTCCGGGTTCGGGAGGACGACGCGAACGAATACCTCAAGAGCTCGTTCTACAACGCGGGCTAGTTGTCGGACCCCGCGCCCGGGCACGACGGGCGCGGGGGCAACACCCGTCTCGCCGGGTCACCGATTCTCTCTGGGTGCCCTGCCTTCGTTAGTCTTACCCCCTAGGTCTGTTTGCCGCGCGCCGCGGTGAGTGGCCGCGTCGGCACCGGGCCGGCATTCTCTGCAACGATCGTGAAGGGTTCCCCGTGGGTTCTGTCATCAAGAAGCGTCGCAAGCGCATGGCCAAGAAGAAGCACCGCAAGCTGCTCAAGAAGACTCGCGTCCAGCGCCGCAAGCTCGGCAAGTGACGTACGTGGCGTAGGTGGCGGAACGCACCGGATCAGGCCGAAGCGAAGCCCGAGGCGGGCAGCAGGGTCGGGTCCTCCTGGTCACCGGGGTCTCGCGTGACCTCGGGCGCCGTTTTGCGCGCGCTGCCGCCCGCCACCCCAACGTCGAGCGGGTGATCGGCGTCGATGTCGCCCCGCCCCGCGGGGACATCGGCAAGGTCGGATTCGTCCGAGCCGACATCCGCAACCCGGTGATCGCCAAGGTGATCGCCAAGGAGGAGGTCGACACCGTCGTCCACCTCAGCGTCATCGCGACCCCCGGCACCACCGGGGGTCGTTCGACGATGAAGGAGCTCAACGTCATCGGGACGATGCAGCTCCTCGCGGCGTGTCAGAGCGCGCCGTCCCTGCGCCAGGTCGTGGTGAAGTCGACGACCCAGGTCTACGGGGCGAGCAGCCGCGACCCGGCGATGTTCACCGAGTCGATGGAGCCACGCCGCACCCCGTCCTCCGGCTACGCCCGCGACGTGGCGGACATCGAGTCCTACGTCCGCGGCTTCGCCCGCCGCCGCCCGGACATCGCGGTCACCGTGCTGCGCTGTGCCAACGTCCTCGGGCCGAGCGTGGTCAGCCCGATCGCCGCCCACTTCCGGCGCACGGTCGTGCCCAACGTGCTCGGCTTCGACCCGCGCCTGCAGTTCCTCCACGAGCAGGACCTCTACGGCGTCCTCGAGCATGCCGTACGCACCGGGGTCCCCGGGACGTTCAACGTCGCTGGCGACGGTGTGCTGACCCATTCCCAGGTCGTCCGGCGACTGCAGCGGATGACTGTGCCGATCCCCGAGCCGCTCTTCGGCCTGGCGAGGTTCGGCGGTGGCGAGTATCCCGCCGAGCTGCGCGCGCTGCTGACCTACGGCCGAGGGGTCGACACCTCGCGGATGCGCTCCCTGCTGGGCTTCGAACCTCGATACACCACCGAGGAGACGGTCGTAGACTTTGCGAACAGTGTGATGCCGTCGGCGAATCGTGCCGACCGCGCGCTGGCCGCCTTGGAGAGCCGACTGACAGGAGCGTCCGGTGACTGAGTCCGCCGCCCAGGGTTTCGTCGGCGCCACGACACGTGAGCGGCACCCGCTGCGTGCGATCCCGGCGGCCGACTGGGCCGCGGCCCTGGAGAGCGCCGCGAAGGAGGTCTTCGGGGCCGAGTGGGAGCAGCAGCTGGCTCGATTCATCGTGTTCCTCCGCCGCCGGATCTCGGGCGAATACTCGGTCGACGAGTACGGTTTCGACCGCGAGCTCACCCAGCGCTTCCTGTTGGCCGTGCTGCGGCCCATCAAGGAGAAGTGGTTCCGCGTCGAGGTGCGCGGCATCGAGAACATCCCCGCCGACGGCGGCGCCCTGATCGTCTCCAACCACTCCGGCACGATCCCGATGGACGGCCTGATGACCATGGTCTCGATCCACGACGAGATCGGACGTGACCTGCGCCCTCTCGGGGCCGACCTGGTCTTCCGGATGCCGATCGTCGGCAACATCGCCCGCAAGGCGGGCGCGACGCTGGCCTGCAGCGAGGACGCCGAGCGGATGCTGCGCAACGGCGAGCTCGTCGGCGTCTGGCCGGAAGGCTTCAAGGGCATCGGCAAGCCCTACAGCGAGCGCTACAAGCTGCAGCGCTTCGGCCGCGGCGGTTTCGTTTCCTCGGCGCTGCGCACCGGCGTCCCGATCGTCCCGCTCTCCGTCGTCGGTGCCGAGGAGATCTACCCGCTCGTCGGCAACATCCCGGCCCTCGCCAAGGTGATCGGCGTCCCCTACCTGCCGATCACGCCGTTCTTCCCGCTCCTCGGGCCGCTGGGCCTCATCCCGCTCCCGTCGAAGTGGCTCATCGAGTTCGGCGAGCCGATCCGCACCGATGCGTACGACGCCTCGGAGGCCGACGACCCGATGCTGGTCTTCAACGTCACCGACCAGGTGCGCGAGACGATCCAGCAGACTCTCTACCGCCTGCTGGGCGAGCGCGCCTCCGTCTTCGGCTGACCCCCACGCCGAGGCGTCAGCGCCGTCGGCCGAGCGGTCAGTGGCGCCGGTCGAGGCGGCAGCGGCCTGCCCACTCGACCAGCGCCCGTGACGCCTCGGGGATTACGGGGTCAGGAGGCCGGTGGCGCCGGCGAGAACGTCGCCGACCAGGCCGGTGACACCGGTGACCAGACCGGTGACAGGGTCCGTCACGGTTCCGGTGTCGGTGTCGGGCTCCTCGGTCGGGCCGCCGTCGGAGGGCGTCGGAGTGGGCAGGATGCTGCCGTCGTCCTCCGGCGCCTCGGAGGGCTGGTCCTTGTCGTCGCCCTGCTCGTCCTTGGGGTCGGTCACCGAGCCGGGGCCGATCTTGTCGGGATCGATGGAAGGCAGGTCGAGGGCGTTGTCGTCCGGGCTGAGCGGCGGCAGCGCCTCGGCCTCGACGACGGTGTCAGCCGGAAGCAGCCCGTCGATCTCAGAGGTGAGGCTGGAGACCAGGGTCGCCGGGAGCTCGGTGATGCCACCCTCGCAGGTGGGGCAGAGCTGGGCGGCGGCCTGGTCGATCAGCACCAGCGTCTGGGCGGCGTCGGAGATCGCCGGCTCGGCACGCTCGGGGACCTGCGGGCTCAGCTCGGCCAGCTCCTCGACGCCATCGGCCGCGAACGTACGCAGCAGGGCGAGCGAGTCGTTGTCCTGGGACTTCTCGAAGTCGCTGATCAGCAGGTCGGAGCCGTGAGCGGCCTGTCGCGAGAAGGTCTCGAGCGTCGTGGTGACCCGCTCGGAGTCAGTCATCGGCGCGTCGGCGACCAGCGACTTGGCCTCGCGCAGGCGGGTGCCGGCGTCCTCGAGGATCCGGATGCCGCGAGCCTGGGTGCTGACCGTGAAACCGGCGGAGACGTTCTCGACGGCGCGCTTGACGGGGTAGAGCGAGTCGCCTGGAAGCGCGGTCTGCGAGGCGGCGGCGGCGCCTGCGGTGCCACCGACGATGGCCATCGCGGCGAGGGCGACGGCCAGCTTGCGCTGCCGGCGCGGTCTGCGTACGGACCCGACGGTGAGCTTGCGCTCGACGGTCTTCTCGACGCGCGGAGCCGGGACGAGCTCGGTGTCAGCGGCCTCCATGAGGCGCTCGCGGAGCGAGACGGAGAAGTCGCGGCGGGGCACGGCGGAGTCGCTGAGAGTGGAGAGCGACGAAGCGAAGGCTGCCAGATCGCGAAGCTCGTCGGCAGAATGCGAGGAACGCCGATCGGTCGCGGAGTACGCCGCGACCATTCGGTCGAACTCGTCGGCACGCTTTCGCGCCGGAAACGCCGGGCTCATCGGATGGTTCCTACTCGGTATCGGCAGTGAGGGATTCGTCGAAACAGCTGCGCACAAGGGCCAGCCATGTCGGACAACGAGTCGCCCCGGCCGCGGGTTACGGCAACCGGTCGAGCATTCAAGGTGAAGCGGAACACAGTCATCAGCGGATCCCGTCAGGCATCTGCTTGGCGAGATTGCGGATCCCGCGCAGCTGGAGCTGTTTCACGGCTCCGTCGCTGCGTCCGAGGATAGCCGCTGTCTCGGCGATGGACAGCCCTTGGAGAAAACGCATGATGATGCAGTCGCGCTGCTCGTCGGGAAGCTTGGAGAGTGCGCCGAGCAGCATCTCGTTGGTGATCCCGGCCATCACGATCTTCTCGGGGCCGTCGGCCGCCGAGTCGTGCAGACCCATGTCCTCGGTCGTCATCTCCAGGCGCGTACGTCCCGCCTTGAAGTGATCGGTGGCCAGGTTGCGCGCGATGGTCATCAGCCAGGCACCGAAGTCCTTGCCCTGCCAGCGGAAGCCGGTCATCGAGCGCAGCGCCCGGAAGAAGGTCTCCGAGGTGAGGTCCTCGGCGACCTGGGTGGAGCGGGTCCGGTAGAAGAGGAACCGGTAGACCGCGCCGTGGTAGTGGTCGTAGAGAAGGCCGAACGCCTCCTTGTCGCCCTTGCGGGCGAGCTCGACGAGCGCGATCAGCCGGGTGCGGTCGGCCTCGGTCTCCTCCGAGGAGGCGGCGAGCTCGGTGTCGTCGTCGGGCTCGTTGTCGGAGTGCGGCTTCGTCTCATGGGTGCCGCCCGAGCCGCGACGCTCGGGCTCGGCGAACGGGCCGGTGGCGCCGGCCACACCGGCGTAGGCGGGTTCGTAGCCCTCGTTCATCAGGAGCGCGACCGCAGCGCGCAGCGCATCCAAGCGACGTTGGACGTCATTGGCGCGGCGCGACATGTGGGTCCCTCCCGAAGACTCCCCCTGAGCGAGCCCAACCTTACGGGTTAGGGCATCCCGATGTCAGGTCCCGAGCCGAAGTCGTGTCGGCGTGTGTTGGCAATTTCCCGACACGGGGGTGAATACCCGCCCGTGCATACATGTCGCCAACGGCCGATCACTCCCGTCGTCCGCGCAGTGCGATCGCCACCGCGATCGCACCCGTGGCCGCCCCGCCGAGGGCCGCGGTCATCACGCCGGCCCGGGCGGCCTTGCGCCCGGTGCGGTAGTCCCGGATCGGCCAGCCCTTCTCGCGCGCGTGGGCGCGCAGGCGCGCGTCCGGGTTGATCACGCACGGATGACCGACCAGCGAGAGCATCGGCAGATCGTTGTAGGAGTCGGAGTAGGCCGCACAGCGAGACAGATCGAGATCCTCGCGTGCGGCGATCGCCTTGACGGCCTCCGCCTTGGCCGGCCCGTGCAGCATCTCGCCGACCAGCTCGCCGGTGTAGACACCGTCCTCCGTGGCCGCCACCGTGCCGAGGGCGCCGGTGAGCCCGAGCCGTCGGGCGATGACCCGGGCGGCCTCGACGGGTGCGGCGGTCACCAGCCACACCCGCTGCCCCTGGTCGATGTGGGTCTGCGCGAGAGCCCGGGTGCCGGGCCAGATCCGGTGGGCCATGCCCTCGTCGAAGATCTCCTCCATCAGGCTCTCGACCTCCTCGGCGCGATGGCCGCGGATGAACGAGAGCGCGGAGGAGCGCGCCGACTCCATGTGGGCCGGGTCCTCGACGCCGGCCACGCGGAAGTAGGCCTGCTTGTACGCAGCCGAGGCGATGTCTCGCGTACGGAAGAACTTGCGCCGGTACAGGCCGCGGGCCAGATGGAAGATCGTCGCGCCCTGCATGATCGTGTTGTCCACGTCGAAGAAGGCCGCCGCCGTCGGGTCTCCGCCCGCGGGGTAGAGCCAGGCTTCGATCTCCGCGGCCGCGGCCGATGCCTCACCGGCGAGGGCCGAACGGCGTTTGAGGTCTTTTCGCCGCAGCTCGGCACGGCGGCGGTCGCTGGCGCTGCTCATTTCGCCAACAGTAGTGGTCGGTGGGCCCCCGTGGGACCCAGGTGTCAAGATGGTCGGATGGAACCGCGTGTGACCTTCTACTCCCGTCAGGGCTGCCATCTGTGCGACGAGGCGAGGCTGGTCGTACGGACGGTGGTCGGGGACGACTACACCGAGGTCGACATCGACGCCGACGACGAGCTGCGCGAGCGCTTCACGAACGAGGTGCCGGTCACGTACGTCGACGGGAAGCCGCACGACTTCTGGCGCGTGTCCGAGGAGCGGCTGAGGGCAGCGCTGGCGCGCTCCCCAGAATAACTGTCGATCGGCCTATTACCCTGAACAACCCCCCTCTGACAACTCCGCAAACACGTGTGCTAGCCGACGCTCTGCGAGTTTGTTCTCGTGGTCACAAAGTCCGTATGGTGGCTGAGCCGCAGGGCGATCCCGGGCTAAAAAGCCCCCGTCTGTGGCGCCGGCATTGAAAGAGCAGAGCGTGACGGCACGGAGCACGAATACGGGCGAGGGCAGCGGTGCCCAGGACGCCCACCGGGACATCCCCGAGGCGACAGTCGCCCGGCTCCCGGTCTACCTCCGAGCACTGACCTCGCTCGCCGAGCGAAACATCGCCTCCTGCTCCTCCGAGGAGCTCGCCACGGCCGCCGGCGTCAACTCGGCCAAGCTGCGCAAGGACCTGTCCTACCTGGGCTCCTACGGCACCCGTGGGGTCGGCTACGACGTCGACTACCTGAGCTATCAGATCGCCCGTGAGATCGGCGTCACCCATGACTGGCCGGTCATCATCGTCGGTATCGGAAACCTCGGGCAGGCACTCGCCAACTTCTCCGGCTTCAGCAGCCGCGGCTTCCGCACCGTCGCGCTCCTGGACGCGGCCGAGCAGATGCAGGGCCGCACCGTCGCCGGGCTCGAGGTCCGGCCGTTCGCCGACCTGGCCGAGATCGTCGCGGCCGAGCAGGTCTCGATCGGCGTCATCTCAGTGCCTGCGACCGCGGCCCAGGACGTGGCCGACGCGATGGTCACGGCCGGCATCAGCAGCATCCTCAACTTCGCGCCCGCGGTGCTCAACGTGCCGCCGGGTGTCGACGTACGCAAGGTCGATCTCTCGATCGAGCTGCAGATCCTCGCGTATCACGAGTCGCGCAAGGCTGCAGAGGCTATGGAGACGGTGGACAATGGTTCCGAGGAAGGGATCACCGCATGAGCGTATTGGTCGTCGGAATCTCCCATAACTCTGCGCCGGTCTCGCTGCTCGAGGCGGCGGCGGTGGACGCGGACGGTCTGCAGAAGCTCCTCACTGACGTGGCTGGTTGTGAACACGTCAGCGAGGCAGCGGTCATCGCGACCTGCAACCGCCTCGAGATCTACACCGAGGTCGAGCGCTTCCACGGCTCCGTCGAGGAGCTCTCCCGCCGCATCATCGAGGGCGCCGGCCAGACGCTCGAGACGATGTTGCCGCACCTCTACGTCCACTACGACGACGGCGCCGTCTCCCACCTGTTCAAGGTGGCTGCGGGGCTCGACTCGATGGCCGTGGGCGAGGGACAGATCCTCGGGCAGGCCCGTGCGGCCCTGCAGCTCGGTCAGGAGATGGGCACGGTCGGACCGGCGCTCAACAGCCTGTTCCAGCAGGCGCTCCGGGTCGGCAAGCGCTCGCGTGCGGAGACCGACATCGACCGGGC
This sequence comes from Nocardioides sp. NPDC057767, assembly GCF_042798275.1. Taxonomy (NCBI): domain Bacteria; kingdom Bacillati; phylum Actinomycetota; class Actinomycetes; order Propionibacteriales; family Nocardioidaceae; genus Nocardioides; species Nocardioides sp. NPDC057767. Next base: position 26,942 of record NZ_JBHVKJ010000055.1, read on the forward strand.
CGCGCCCTCACTGGTGACGGCGTCGCTGGGCCGAGCGGCTCGAGCCGTGGGTGACGTACGCGGCAAGCGGGTCGCCGTCGTCGGAGCCGGTGCGATGGCCGGGCTGGCCACCGCCACCGTCTCCCGGATGGGGGCCGCCGACGTCGTCGTGATCAACCGCACCACGGCCAACGCCGAGCGCCTCGCCAAGGAGTACGCCGCACGCGCGACGTCCCTGGACGATCTGGCCGAGGAGATCGCGGCCGCCGACATCGTCATCACCTGCGCGGGCGCCAGCGGGCTGCTCGTCCCGGCCGACATGGTCGGCGACCGCAGCAGCCACCCGGTCGCGCTGATCGACCTCGCGCTGCCCCACGACATCGACCCCGACGCGGCCTCGCTCCCGGGCGTGACCCTGATCGACCTGGCCGCCCTCGCCGACGAGCTGCACTCCTCGCCCGCCGGCAAGGAGGTGCTCGCGGTCCGCGACATCGTGACCCAGGAGGTCGCGGCCTTCCTGAGCGCCCGTCGCCAGTCCGCGGTCACGCCGACCGTCGTCGCGCTGCGGAGCATGGCCACCGGCGTCGTCGACGCCGAGATGGCTCGACTCGACGGTCGTCTCCCCGAGCTCGACTCGGCGACCCGCGCCGAGGTCCTCAGGACCGTACGCCGCGTGGCCGACAAGCTCCTCCACGAGCCGACCGTCCGGGTCAAGGAGCTCGCCAACGAGGCTGGGGCGGTGTCCTACGCCGCGGCTCTCGCCGAGCTCTTCGCACTCGACCAGGACGCGGTCTCGGCCGTCACCCGGGCCGACGTCCCAGGAGATCACTCATGAGAACTCTTCGCCTCGGCACCCGCCGATCCCAGCTCGCCGTCACCCAGTCGACACTCGTCGCGGAGATGCTCCGCGCCGAGGGCCACATCGTCGAGCTGGTCGAGATCGTCTCCGACGGCGATCGCACGCAGGCGTCGAACACCCCGCTGACCAGCGCGAACTCGACCGGCGTCTTCGTCAGTGCGCTGCGTGACGCGCTCCACGCCAAGGAGATCGACCTCGCGGTCCACTCGCTCAAGGACCTGCCGACCTACCCCGAGGAGGGCATCGAGCTGGTCGCGATCCTGCCGCGGGAGGACCCGCGCGACGTGATCGTCGCCCGCGACGGCCTGACCCTCGGTGAGCTCCCGCCGGGCTCGCGGGTCGGCACCGGCTCGCCGCGACGCGTGGCCCAGATCAAGGCCCTCGGCCTCGGCCTGGAGCTCGCCGGCATCCGCGGCAACGTGGACACCCGCATCGGCAAGGTCCGCTCCGGGGAGTTCGACGCCGTCGTCCTGGCTCGTGCCGGCCTCGCCCGCATCGACCGGCTCGACGAGGTCACCGAGGTCCTCGACCCGATCCAGGTGCTGCCCGCCCCCGGTCAGGGGGCCCTGGCGGTCGAGTGCCGCGAGGGTGACGCCGATGCCGACGTACGCAAGATTCTGACCTCTCTCGACGACGCGCCCACCCGAGCAGCTGTCGAGGCGGAACGCGCGGTGCTCGCCACCCTCGAAGGTGGCTGTGCCGCGCCCATCGGGACCCTCGCCGACGTGGTTGAGGGTGAGGAAGGACCAGAGCTGTGGGTGCGGGCAGTGGCGCTCTCACTCGACGGCTCGCTCTCGGTTCGTCTCTCCGCATCGGGGCCGCTCGACGACGCCGCAGGCGTCGGCCGCCGGCTCGCGGAGGAGATGCTCGCCGAGGGTGCAGCAGACCTGACCGACGATCACGCGGACCCAGGCCAGGCTGTCATGGACACGGGCGGTTCCCCCCAGACCGCTCCCGAGCAGGACAAGGTGCACAACGCATGACCCGAGCAAAGACCACCGAGCAGACGGTCGAGCACAGCTCGACCACCCCACTGGGCTGGGTGTCCTTCGTCGGCAGCGGTCCCGGTGACCCTGAGCTGCTGACGGTACGGGCGATCGACCTGTTGAAGCAGGCCGATGTCGTCGTGACCGAGGCCCCCGAGCACGCATCACTGGTGCGCGGCGTACTCGGCATCCCCGAGCCGGTCGAGCCGGCCGAGGGTGAAACTCTGCCCAAGGAGGGCCCGGAAAGGGTCGGACCCGAGTTCATCGACGGCGGGTTCGGCGTGGACGGCCAGCCGCTGGCCAACGCCGCCCGTGCCAAGGCAGTCGTCAAGCAGGCGAAGCTGGGCAAGCGCGTCGTGCGCCTGATGACCGGTGACCCCTTCCTCTACGCCTCCGGCCCCGAGGAGGCGCAGTCCTGCGCCAAGGCGGGCATCGGGTTCGAGATCGTCCCCGGCGTCTCGTCGGTGTCGGCTGTCCCCGCCTACGCCGGCATCCCGCTGACGACCAAGGACCACCAAGAAATCGCGGTCGTCACCTGCAACGAGAAGATCGACTGGAGCCAGTACGCGGACAACCGCACGCTCGTCCTCCTCTCCGGTGTCGGCATGATCGGCGACATCGCCAAGGAGCTCGTCGCCGCGGGCCGCCCCGCCAAGACCCCCGTCGCGATCACCCGCGTCGGCACCACGACCGAGCAGGCGACGGTAGAGTCGACACTGGAGAACATCGCCGTCGACGCTCGTGCCGCACGGATGGCGCCGCCGGCGATCGTGGTGATCGGCAAGGTGGTCAACTTGCGTGAGACGCTCTCGTGGTTCGAGACGAAGCCGCTCTTCGGCTGGCGCGTCCTGGTGCCGCGCACCAAGGAGCAGGCGCCGGCGCTGTCGCTGAAGCTGAAGGGCTTCGGCGCCGTGCCCGAGGAGGTCCCGACGATCTCCGTCGAGCCGCCGCGCAACCCCCAGCAGATGGACAAGGCCGTACGCGGCCTGGTCGAGGGCCGTTACAACTGGATCGCCTTCACCTCGATCAACGCGGTGCGCGCCGTGCGCGAGAAGTTCGACGAGTACGGCCTGGACTGCCGCGCCTTCTCCGGTCTGAAGATCGCCGCCGTCGGCGAGAAGACCGCGCAGGCGCTGGAGGCCTGGGGCCTGCGTCCGGACCTGGTGCCGCACACCGACAACCAGTCGGCTGCCGGGCTCCTGGAGGTCTGGCCGGAGTACGACGAGGACCTCGACCCGATCAACCGGGTCTTCCTCCCGCGTGCCGACATCGCCACCGAGAACCTCATCGCCGGCCTGGTCGACCTCGGCTGGGAGTGCGACGACGTGACCGCCTACCGCACCGTCCGGGCGGCCCCGCCGCCCGCGCCGACCCGCGACGCGATCAAGACGGGCAAGTTCGACGCGGTGGTCTTCACCTCCTCGTCCACGGTCCGCAACCTGGTCGGCATCGCGGGCAAGCCGCACACCTCCACGGTGATCGCGGCGATCGGTCCGGCCACCGCCAAGACCGCCGAGGAGCACGGCCTGCGGGTCGACGTGATGTCGCCGGAGCCGTCGATCGAGGCGCTCACCGAGGCGCTCGCCGCCTTCGGGGCCGCACGTCGTGCGTCGCTGGTCGAGCAGGGTCTGCCGGTCACCAAGCCGTCCGACCGGCGTCCCGCCTCGCGCCGCCGTTCGCGTACGAGCTGAGGTTGCGTATGTTCGTCAAGGTATGCAGGCCAACCGTCACATCCCGTGCGGAACTCCGCCAGGGGAGTGACTGTTCGGCTGCATACCTTGACGAACATCCACCCCACAACCAGGAGCACCGATGAGCATCGAGAAGCCCGTGATCCGTCCCCGCAGGCTGCGCCGCACGCCGATCATGCGCCGGATGGTCGCGGAGACGGCCGTACGTCCCGCCAACCTGGTCCTGCCCGCATTCGTGCGCGAGGGCATCAGCGAGCCCGTTCCGGTCTCGACCATGCCGGGCGTGGTCCAGCACACTCGCGAGTCGCTGCGCAAGGCGGCGGCCGAGGCGGCGGCGGCCGGTATCGGCGGGATCATGCTCTTCGGTGTCCCGGAGACCAAGGACGCGGTCGGCTCGGGCGCGCTGGACCCCGACGGCATCCTCAACGTGGCCATCGCTGATGTCGTCTCCGAGGTCGGCGACGCGCTCACGGTGATGAGCGACCTGTGCCTCGACGAGTTCACCGACCACGGTCACTGCGGTGTGCTGGCCGAGGACGGCTCCGTCGACAACGATGCCACCCTCGAGATCTACGCCCAGATGGCGATCGCCCACGCCGAGGCAGGCGTCCACATGGTCGGCCCGTCCGGGATGATGGACGGCCAGGTCGCGGTGACCCGCGACGCTCTCGACGGCGCGGGTCACACCGACGTCTCGATCCTCGCCTACTCCGCGAAGTACGCCTCCGCTTTCTACGGCCCCTTCCGCGAGGCGGTCGACTCCGCGCTCAAGGGCGACCGACGCACTTATCAGCAGGATCCGGCCAATGCGCTGGAAGGTGTCCGCGAGGCGCTCCTTGACGTGGCCGAAGGCGCCGATATCGTGATGGTCAAGCCCGGGCTCCCGTATCTCGACGTTCTCCAGCGAGTGCGTGAGTCTGTCGATGTTCCGGTGGCTGCCTACAACATCTCAGGTGAGTTCGCGATGTTGGAAGCCGCCGCCGCGAACGGCTGGATCGACCGCGAACCGGCGATCCTGGAGACACTCACCGCCTTCAAGAGGGCGGGCGCGGACGTCATTCTGACCTACTGGGCCACCGAAGCGGCTGGCTGGCTGCGAGGCTGACGTTCTCGCCTGACAGCCCGCGCAGCTCTGTGACGTGGAACATATCTGGAGAGTAGACTCGAGACCGTGACCAATCGAGAGTTGGGCAGCCCCAAGCGCACCGGTCGGCCGCGCAACAGTGGACGTGATTCGGCGAATCCGCGCGAAGAGATCCTCAAAGAGGCATCCAGGCTCTTCACCGCTCAAGGGGTCGCCGCGACCACGATCAGTCAGATCGCCGAGTGCGTCGGACTGCGCCAGTCCTCGATGTACTACTACTACAAGTCCAAGGAGGAGATCCTCTCCGCCTTGATGGAGAAGAACCGCGAGTCGCTGACGCTCGCGGAGAAGCTTCTCGAGGACGACGGCCCGGTCGGCCCGCGGCTCTACGCCTTCCTCTACACCGACGTCCGCCAGCTGTGCACCGCCCCGCTCGACTTCTACGAGCTGGAGGTGGCTGCGCTGGCTCAGCCGCAGGTCTTCGCGGGCTTCGAGGAGGACGGCGACAAGCTCCGCGCCGCGGCCGCCCAGCTTCTCGAGCTGGGCGTCGACAGCGGTGAGCTGCGCCGGACCGACTCCGCAGCTACCGCACTGATGCTGCTCTCGCTCAACGAAGGCGCCCAGCACCGGCTGTGGCACGGCCGCCGCGAAGAGGAAAGGGCCCCCGGCGGCTCGGACGCCTTGGCCCAGTCGGTCGCCGACTACCACCTCAGCTCCCTGCTCGCCGACGCGTCCTCCCTGCCCGCGGTCCGCGAGGCCGGCCTGGACTTCGTCACCGAGTACGAGGACGACGAGCCCGCCGCCTGATCAGTCGTCGAGAAAACGAATGGCCCCGCCGTGACGGCGGGGCCATTCGGCTGTCGGATCAGTTGCCGGTGAGCGCACCGAACAGGCTGCCGAGAATGCCCTTGAGGATCAGCGTGAGGACGTTGCTCACGGTTGCGTTGACCTGCTCCAGCGTCTTGCCGGCCATCGCGTTCACGCACTGGGTCAACGCCTGGCCCGACTGGTTCGCGCTCAGGAGCGGGTACTTCGCCAGCTCCCGCTGGCATGCGCCGAGAATCTGGCTGGGCGTCGCGACGACCGTCTCGACGGTGTCCGTCAGCGGCTCGGTCACCGCCTCCGCCGACCCGCCGGTGCTGCCGCCATCGCCGCCGGTGCCACCACCGGTGCCACCACCCGTGCTCCCACCAGGAGTCTCGCCGCCGGACGGAGCCTCGCTGGACGGGCCGGACGGAGACTGCGAGGAGCCGCCGCGCGGGCCGGCCTGCTGGCCGCCTGCCCGGAGCTCTCGGCCCTTCTGCTTCGACGACTTGGGAGCCTCCATCCGCGGGATGGCGTAGTCGACCGGGACCGTGCTGTTCGGGATCGAGGTGAACTCACCGGAACGGTAGGCCTCGGCGATACCGAGCACCGTCGTGACGTACGTCTGGCTGTGGTTGTAGCGGAAGACCGCGGCTCGCGCACCCTGGTCGGTGGAGAGGTCGTCGTTGCCGGAGCAGAGGTAGACGGCGCTGGCGAGGGCGGCGTCGTTGATGTCCTGGGGGTTGCGCTTGCCGTCACCGTCCGCGTCGACCCCGACCATCGCCCAGGTGGAGGGGATGAACTGCATCGGGCCGACCGCGCGGTCGTAGCTGGTGTCACCGTCGTACTGCCCACCGTCGGTGTCGGTGATCTGGGAGACGTTGCCCTTGCCGTTGAGCGGCACTCCGTAGATGCCCGGGGTGGAGACGCCCTCGGCGGTGAGCCGGTTGTTGTTGGCGCGGCCGTGGTTGGACTCGACCCGGCCGATCGCGGCGATCAGCGGCCAGTCGATCCGGCAGGAGGCGTCCGCGGCGTTGATGACCGTGGCGGCTCGCTGATAGGCGGCGAGCGCGGCGGACGGGATGCCGGCGGCGCTGGCCGTGCCAGGGAGGGACTTGTCACCCTGGTTGGTCGAGGCGGACACGCTCGCCGGCGCCTCGATCGCCTCGGCCGGCACCGAGGTGCCGTCCGGCAGGCTGAAGGCGTCGTCGTATCTGGTCCCTGATGCGGTGGCACTCGACTGCGTCAGCCCGGTGACGTTGACCGTCCAGGCCGCGCTCAGCAGCGCGAGCGGGACGAGCGCGGTCGCCTTCTGAAGGCGGTTGTAGCGCGTAGTGGACATCGAATCTCCCTCTCAATCCCCAGGGCACAAAGTCCTGGGTCTTGCTCCCCAAATCCCAACGTTCCCAACGAACCGTCTCACGTCAAAGTTACGCAAGTCACGTTTTACTGGAACATTGCGTTCCAGTAACCGAGACGCCGATGAGCTGCACCGATGAGACGCAGGCTATGGCGGGTCATGACGCCGAACATGGGTTTTCGTACGCATCGGTAACTCGATTCCGTGGAAGCGCGCGTGTCGAACGTGGCCGGGAATGGGGATTGTGGAGGGGTTGATGAAGAATGACCCGGTGCCTCACGACATCTCACCCCTGTCCGCAGCGGCATCCGAAGCGCTCTTCGCCCGCGCGAAGGCCGTGACCCCGGGCGGCGTGAACTCACCCGTGCGCGCCTTCAACGCGGTGGGTGGCACGCCGCGCTTCATCCGGGAGGCGAAGGGGGCGTGGCTGACCGACGTCGACGGGAACGAGTACGTCGACCTGATCTGCTCCTGGGGCCCCATGCTGCTGGGCCACGCCCATCCCGAGGTCCAGGCGGCGGTCCTGGAGGCCGTCACGCGGGGGACGTCCTACGGGACCCCGACGACCCCTGAGGTCGAGCTCGCGGAGGAGATCGTGAGCAGGACGCCGGTCGAGAAGGTGCGGTTCGTCAGCAGCGGCACCGAGGCGACGATGTCGGCCATCCGGCTGGCACGAGGGTTCACCGGACGCGACGTGATCCTGAAGTTCGCCGGCAACTACCACGGCCACGTGGACTCGCTCCTCGCCAGCGCGGGCTCCGGGCTGGTCACCCACGCCATCCCCGGCACCCCAGGCGTGCCCGAGAGCAGCACCGAGCTCACCGTCGTGCTGCCCTACAACGACCGCGCCGCGGTGACGGCGGCGTTCGAGGAGTACGCCGGCCGGGTGGCCTGCCTGATCACCGAGGCCTCGCCGGGCAACATGGGCGTGGTTCCGCCGGAACCGGGGTTCAACGAGTTCCTCGCGACCACCTGCCAGGCCAACGGCGCTCTGTTCATCTCCGACGAGGTGATGACCGGGTTCCGGGCCAGCAAGCAGGGCCAGTGGGGCCTGGACGGCAAGAACGAGGGCTGGACCCCCGATCTGGTCACCTTCGGCAAGGTGATGGGCGGCGGCTTCCCGGCGGCGGCCTTCGGCGGTCGTGCCGACGTGATGGGCTCGCTGAGCCCCGACGGGCCGGTCTACCAGGCCGGGACGCTCTCGGGTAACCCGGTCGCGACCACGGCCGGCCTCACGACGCTGCGGCTGGCGACCGACGAGGTCTACGACCACATCGGGAAGGCCGCGGAGACCGTCAAGGCGGCGATCGAGGAGAGCTTCACCAAGGCCGGTCTCCCGCACGTCATCCAGTCCACCGGCACGATGTTCTCGGTCTTCTTCACCGACAAGCCGGTGCGCAACTTCGACGAGGCCAAGACCACCGACGAGGCGGCGTACAAGGCCTTCTTCCATGCCATGCTCGACCAGGGCGTCTACCTGCCGCCGAGCGCCTATGAGGCGTGGTTCCTTTCCTCCGCCCACGACGAGCGGGCGATCTCCCAGATCATCGAGGCGCTTCCGTACGCTGCTGATGTCGCTGCACGGGTGGTCTCGACAAGCTCGACCACCGGAGAGGAATGAGTATGGAGACCACGGTTCACCTGCTGCGTCATGGTGAGGTTCACAACCCGGAGGGCATCCTCTACGGGCGCCGGCCCGGGTTCAACCTCTCCGAGCTCGGCCTGGAGATGGCCGAGCGTGTCGCCGATCGGATCGGTGGGCAGGACATCACTCACGTGATCTCCAGCCCGCTCGAGCGCGCCCGGCAGACCGCCGGGCCGCTGGCGAAGGCGCTCGGTCTCGACATCTCGCTCGACGAGCGGGTGCTCGAGTCGGAGAACCTCTTCGTCGGCAAGAGCTTCAAGGACGGCAAGGGCCCGCTCAAGGACCCCAAGGTCTGGCCGAAGCTGATCAACCCGTTCAAGCCGTCGTGGGGCGAGCCCTACCTGGAGATCGTGGCCCGGATGATGGCCGCGATCCACGACGCCCGCGACCTGGCCCGGGGGCACGAGGCGGTCATCGTCTCCCACCAGCTGCCGATCTGGACCACCCGGCTGCACATCGAGGGCCGCAGCTTCCTGCACGACCCGCGCCGTCGTCAATGTGCGCTGTGCTCGCTGACCTCGCTGCACTTCGTCGACGACGAGTTCGTCGCGCTCTCCTACAGCGAGCCGGCCGGTGACATGCTGCCGGCGAAGGACAAGTACGCACCGTTCTCGGCCGGCGACGCGGAAGATTAACGGGTCTCTCAGGTTTGTCAGGAAGAGTCCTGCGCGTGCGTATGAAGTTAGGTGGCCTCGTCCTCACCGTGGTGATGGTGGGGCTGCTGGCCGCGTGCGGGCAGAACGGGACGAACGAAGCCGGCTACATCTCCGGCGACGGCCGCACCCAGGAGATCCCGGTCGCCGACCGCGGCGAGCCGGTCGAGCTGACCGGCGAGACCCTCGAGGGCAAGCCGTTCGACCTCGCCGACACGCGTGGCAAGGTCACGGTGCTCAACGTGTGGTGGACCGGCTGTGCGCCGTGCCGCAAGGAGATGCCGATGCTCCAGGCAGCCTATGAGGAACTGGGCGACGAGGTCGCCTTCGTGGGGCTCAACACCCGCGACGCCTCGGCGGCCCAGGGGCTGGCGTTCGAGCGGCACTACGGCGTCGAGTACCCGTCGGTCTACTCGCCCGACGGCGCCGCCGTCCTCGCGCTGAAGGGGTCGCTGGCGCCCCGCGCCATCCCGGCCACCGCGATCCTCGACACCGAGGGGCGCGTGGCCGCGCTGATCCGCGGTGAGATCCCGTCGGCACGTACGCTCGACGAGCTCATCTCCTCCGCAGGAGCTCGATCGTGACGGACTGGTTCGCGAGCACCGCCGGGAGCGGGTCGCTGCTGCTGGCGGTCCCGATCGCGCTGCTGGCCGGGTTCCTCTCGTTCATCTCGCCGTGCACGCTGCCGATGCTCCCGGGCTACCTCTCCTACGCCACGGGTCTGTCGGGCGCCGACCTCGCCTCCGGTGACGTACGCCGCGGCCGGATGCTGGCGGGGTCCCTGCTCTTCATGGCCGGATTCTCTTTGGTCTTCGTGCTGTTGGGGCTTGCCGCGGGCGGGATCGCCTTCAAGCTGGTCGCGTTCCAGGAGACCGGCACCAAGATCCTCGGTGCGCTCTCGATCATCATGGGGATCGCGTTCATGGGCTTCATCCCGCTGCTCCAGCGCGACGTGAAGTTCCACAAGGTGCCGGCCGTCGGGCTGGCCGCGGCGCCGCTGCTCGGCTTCCTCTTCGGGCTCGCGTGGACCCCGTGCACCGGGCCAACGCTCGGGGTCATCCTCACCCTCGCCTACGACCAAGGCACCGTCGCGCGCGGCGGTCTGCTGCTCGCGGTCTATGCCCTCGGGCTCGGCATCCCGTTCGTGCTCGTCGCGGTGATGTGGCGCCGGGCCACTGTCACGCTGGACTGGTTCCGCCGCCACACCCGCGCGATCACGATCATCGGCGGCGTCGTGATGATCCTGATCGGGATCGCCATGCTCACCGGCTGGTGGGACAACGGCATGCAATGGCTCCAGGTCCAGGTCGTGCAACGCTGGGAGGGCATCGCGCTGTGAGGACCCCGATGACCGACAAAGACCCTGCTGACCAGCAGGAACAAGATCACCTACGCCGCCCGGGGGAGCTCAACGCCCGCGAGCTCGCCCGTTGGGGCTGGCGCCAGCTGACCTCGATGCGTACGGCGCTGATCCTGCTCCTGCTGCTCGCGCTCGCGGCCGTCCCGGGGTCGCTGATCCCACAGGATGGCGTCGACTCGCTCAAGGCCGACCAGTGGCGCGAGGCGCACACGACGCTGACGCCGATCTACGAGAAGCTCGGCCTCTTCAACGTCTACTCGACGCCGTGGTTCGCGGCCATCTACCTGCTGCTGATGGTCTCGCTCGTCGGCTGCATCATCCCGCGCTGCCTGGTCTACGCGAAGGCGATGCGCGCTCAGCCGCCGGCGACGCCGGCCAAGCTGACCCGGCTGCCCGACTCCGCGATGTACGTCACCGACGAGGAGCCGGAGGAGGTGCTCGCCGCGGCCAAGAAGGCGCTTCGGGGATATCGGTTGCGCAAGGAGGTCTCGACGAGCTCGACCATCGAGGGCTCGGGCGACTCGGTCTCGGCCGAGAAGGGCTATCTGCGCGAGGCCGGCAACCTGGTCTTCCACATGTCGCTGATCATCGTGCTGGTCGCGTTCGCGACCGGAAGCCTGTTCGGCTACAAGGGCGGCGTGATCGTGCTGGTGGGGGAGGAGTACGGCTTCGCCAACGAGCTCTCGCAGTACGACGACTTCAAGCCCGGCTCCCTCTTCGCCCCCGAGGACCTCGACGACTTCAGCTTCAAGATCGACGACTTCCACGCCGAGTGGCTGAGCACGGGCCCGGGTGCCGGGACCGCGCGCGGGTTCAACTCGAAGATCCGCTACACGGCGGGCACGAGCGAGGAGAAGAACTACGACCTGAAGGTCAACCACCCGCTGACCATCGGCGGCACCGACGTCTTCCTGCTCGCCCACGGCTACGCGCCGGTGATCACGGTGCGCGACGGCGAGGGCAACGTCGCCTACTCCGGCCCGACGATCTTCCTCCCGCAGAGCCAGAACCTGCTCTCCTTCGGGGTCGTGAAGGCGCCGTACGCCTCGCCCGAGGAGCTCGGCTTCCAGGGGCTGTTCTACCCGTTCGAGGGCACGGTCGACGGCGAGCCGGTCAACCTGATGGGCGACATCGGCGACGGCTCGCACGCGATGCTCTCGCTGCAGGGTTTCCGGGGCGACCTCAACCTCGACGCCGGACCGCAGTCGGTCTACGCGCTCGACACCTCCAAGGCCAACATGATGTCGCCCGACGAGACCGGCAAGGCGTTCAACCTGCGGCTGGGGGAGACGGTCGAGCTGCCCGACGGGCTGGGATCGGTCTCGTTCGACGACGTGCAGCAGTGGAACCGGGTGCAGATCTCGAAGTCGCCGGGCAAGGAGTGGGCGCTCCTCGGTGTCTCCCTCGCCCTGGTGGGTCTGCTCGGGTCGCTCTTCATCCGTCCGCGGCGAGTGTGGGTTCGCGCCCGCCGAGCCGATGGGGGCACACTGGTCGAGATCGCCGCCCTCGACCGCTCCGGCGGCGGGGACACCGCTGCCGTTGTCACCGACCTCGTCGAGGCACTTCGAGGCGCGCGAACACAGGAGGAGAAGGATGTCTGACCACACTTGGGGCGTTCTCAGCAACCAGGCCATCACGGCCGCCGGGGTCGTCTACTTCCTGGCGCTGCTCTGCGCGCTGGTCGAGTGGTCGGCCTGGCAGTCGCGCGCCCGGGCCGCGGTCGCGGCGAAGGAGCTCGTCGGTGCCGGTGCTCCGGCGGACGAGGCCGATGCCGAGCCGAACGCTGCCGATGCCGTACGTGAGCAGCGGGCCGCCCTCTTCGGACGCCTCAGCCTGCTGCTGACCGCGATCGCGGTGGTGTGTCACTTCGGTGCGCTGGTCGCCCGCGGGATGGCCGCCGACCCGAACCGGGTGCCGTGGGGCAACATGTACGAGTTCACGATCTCGGGCTCGTTCGTGGTGGCCGCTGCGTACGTCGTCCTGTACCGGCGGCTGAAGCTGGCCTGGATGGCGCCGTGGGTGCTCGGGTTCACCGTCGTGGTGCTGATGCTGGCCGTGGTCGGGCTCTACGAGCCGGTCGCGCCGCTGACCGAGGCGCTCAACTCCTACTGGCTCGTCATCCACGTCATCGCCGCCATCATCGCCACCGGCGGGTTCACCCTGGGCGGCATCGCTGCGGTGGCCTACCTCCTCAAGTCGCGCTTCCCCGACTCCGCCCTGCTGGCGCGGGTGCCCGAGCTGGACGCGCTCGACCGGGTCTCCTACCGGATCCACGCGTTCGCGTTCCCGGTGTGGACCTTCGGGGTGCTGATCTCCGGGCCGATCTGGGCGCACGAGGCCTGGGGCTCCTACTGGAACTGGGACCCCAAGGAGGTCTGGGCGTTCATCACCTGGGTCGTCTACGCGGGCTACCTGCACGCGCGTGCGACCGCCGGCTGGAAGGGCAAAAAGGCCGCGATCGTCGCGCTGATCGGCCTGGCCACGCTGTGGTTCAACTTCATCGGCATCAACTACTTCTCGTCCACCTCGCAGCATTCCTACGCAGCCCCGGCGGCCCTGACTGTTGTCGAGCTCACTGAGGGAGCATCACGATGAAAGAGTTCTGGATCTACACCGGCCTGCGGCTGCTGTCGCTGGCCGCCACCTTCGGCATCGTTGCCGGCATCTGGTCGCTCGTCGCCGGCGAGGTCGACATCTTCCTCTCGGTGATCGTGGCGTTCGTGATCAGCGGCGTACTCTCCTTCTTCGTGCTCGACCCGCAGCGGCGGGCCTTCGCCGAGAAGGTCGAGGCCCGGGCCGCGAAGGCGGTCGAGGCCGCCCGCGCCAAGGAGGACGCCGAGATCGACTCCGAGACGACCGGAGCGAGGTCAAGCGGCGAGCTTGCTCGTCCGCTTGCGCCGAGCGAGGGAGTAACCGGGCGAAGCCCGGAGACCGACACTCCCTCGAACGGCGAAAGCGATAGCCACAAGGTTTCCTGACCTGGTAGATAACGGTCATGTCGATCGTTCACAAGGCCACACTCACCCCGACGAAGAAAGAGATCTTCGGCGCCTGGCTCGCCACCCAGTCGTGGTGCGAGGGTGACCTGACCGGGACGATCGGCTCCTACCGGTTCGACGACCCGGCCGGAAGGGTCGGGATCGAGTGCGTGCTCCTCGAGGTCGGCGAGTCCGTCGTCCATCTCCCGGTCACCTACCGGGAGGCGCCGCTCGACGGCGCCGAGGACTTCCTGATGGCGACCACCG
>NZ_JBHVKJ010000056.1:0-39243 GCF_042798275.1 Nocardioides sp. NPDC057767
TCGCTCTCCCAGGCGGTGAGCGCCGGCGCGCCGGTGGGCCGGCCCCCGCCCGCGTGGGGGAGTGACGCCTCGGCCGACCTGGCTGACGCCTCGGCCGGGGCGGGTCAGGCCTTCAGGATGAGGCCGTCACCGTCTCGGTCCACGGTGACCTGGCCACCGTCGGAGACCTCACCGCCGATGAGCTTCCGGGCGAGCGGGTCGCCGATGGCGGACTGGATGAGGCGGCGGAGGGGGCGGGCGCCGTACGCCGGGTCGTAGCCGGTCTCGGCGAGCCACTCCCGGGCCTCGGTGGTGACGGAGATCGAGATCCGGCGGGCGGCCAGGCGCTTCTCCAGCAGCCCGAGCTGGATGTCGACGATCTTGGTGAGGTCGGCCAGCGAGAGGGCGTCGAACATGACGACCTCGTCGAGGCGGTTGAGGAACTCGGGCTTGAAGGATCCCCGGACCACGGCCATGACCGACTCGTGCTTCGCGTGCTCATCCATCACCGGGTCGACCAGGAAGTTCGAGCCGAGGTTGGAGGTGAGGATGAGGAGCGTGTTGCGGAAGTCGACCGTGCGGCCCTGACCGTCGGTCAGGCGACCGTCGTCGAGCACCTGCAGCAGGATGTCGAAGACCTCGGGGTGAGCTTTCTCGACCTCGTCGAGCAGGACCACCGAGTAGGGGCGGCGGCGCACCGCCTCGGTCAGCTGGCCACCCTCGTCGTAACCGACGTAGCCCGGAGGCGCTCCGACCAGGCGGGCGACCGAGTGCTTCTCGGAGTACTCGGACATGTCGATGCGTACGATCGCGCGCTCGTCGTCGAAGAGGAAGTCGGCCAGCGACTTGGCGAGCTCGGTCTTACCGGTGCCGGTCGGACCCAGGAACAGGAACGAGCCGGTGGGACGGTTGGGGTCGGCGATCCCGGCGCGAGAGCGCCGCACCGCGTCGGCGACGGCCGTGACCGCGGACTTCTGCCCGATCAGGCGCCGCCCGATGACGGACTCCATCTCGAGCAGCTTGGCCTGCTCACCCTGGAGCATCTTGCCGGTCGGGATGCCGGTCCAGGCCTCGACCACCTCGGCGATCTGCTGGGCGGCGACCTCCTCGCCGACCAGCCGGTCGGTGACCTCGTCCTCGGCGGCGGCCGCCGCGGCGATCTGCTCCTCGAGCACCGGGATCTTGCCGTAGAGGATCTCGGACGCCTCGCCCAGCGACCCTTCACGCTGCAGCCGCTCGGCCTCGATACGCAGCGCGTCGAGCTGCTTGCGCAGGGCACCCTCACCCTCGAGAGAGGCCTTCTCCCGCTCCCAGCGCGCCTCCAGCCCGCGGAGCTCCTCCTCCTTGTCGGCGAGCTCCTTGCGCAGCGCCGCGTGACGCTCCAGGGACGCGTCGTCGGACTCCTTGGAGAGCGCGAACTCCTCCATCTTCAGCCGGTCGACGGCACGGCGGAGCTGGTCGATCTCCTCGGGAGACGACTCGATCTCCATCCGCAGCCTGGAGGCGGCCTCGTCGATGAGGTCGATCGCCTTGTCGGGCAGCTGCCGACCGGTGATGTAGCGGTCGGACAGGGTCGCTGCGGCGACCAGCGCGGCATCGGTGATGCGGACACCGTGGTGGGCCTCGTACTTCTCCTGGATGCCGCGCAGGATCTGCACGGTGTCCTCGACCGACGGCTCGCCGACGAAGACCTGCTGGAAGCGGCGCTCCAGGGCCGGGTCCTTCTCGATCCGCTCGCGGTATTCGTCGAGCGTGGTCGCACCGATCATGTGCAGCTCACCGCGCGCGAGCATCGGCTTGAGCATGTTGCCGGCGTCCATCGCGGAGTCGCCCCCGGCACCCGCACCGACGACGGTGTGCAGCTCGTCGATGAAGGTGATGACCTGCCCCTCGGCGGCCTTGATCTCCTCCAGGACGGCCTTGAGCCGCTCCTCGAACTGGCCGCGGTACTGCGCACCGGCGACCATCGCCGCCAGGTCGAGCGAGAGGACGCGTCGGCCCTTCAGCGAGTCGGGTACGTCACCGGCGATGATCCGCTGGGCGAGCCCTTCGACGACGGCCGTCTTGCCGACGCCCGGCTCGCCGATGAGGACCGGGTTGTTCTTCGTGCGCCGCGAGAGCACCTGGATCACCCGGCGGATCTCGGCGTCACGGCCGATGACCGGGTCGAGCTTGCCCTTCTCGGCGGCCTCGGTGAGGTCCTGGGAGTACTTCTCGAGCGCCTCGTAGGAGTCCTCGGCGTCCTGGCTCGTCACGCGACGGTTGCCGCGGACCGCCTTCAGCGACTCGCGCAGCCCCTTCTCGGTGAGCCCGGCGCCCTTGAGCACCTTCTGCGCCGACGACTCGACCGTGGCCAGCGAGATCAGCAGGTGCTCGGTGGCGGCGTAGTCGTCCTTCAGGGAGGTGGCCAGCGTGATCGCCCCGGCCAGGACGCGGGTCAGCGCACCCGAGGCAGCGGGCTGCTGCACGGTCGACCCGCTGGCGCGCGGGAGACCGGCGAGATCGGCAGCCGCCGCTCGCGACAGCTCCTCGGCGTCCACACCGGACTTGGTGACCATCGACGTGGCCGTGCCCTCGTCCTGCAGCAGCGCGACAAGAAGGTGGATCGGCTCGGTCGTGGTGTTGCCCGCCGTCGTGGCGGAGAGCTGCGCGGCCTCGATGGCCTCGCGAGCCTTGGTGGTGAACTTGTCTGCCGAAAACTGGCTCATCTGTCTCTGCACTCCTCCTGGGGACGCACCTCAGTCTGCCGCGAGTGCCTCTCACCCGCATCTATCTCAACGCAACCAAAGTTGAGTCTGTTCCACTCAACTTTGACATTCTCATATTGCGGCGGCGGCCCAAGCGAATCGGGCACACTGCTCCCGTGGACTCCCGAGGCGCCGTGCGCGAGCAGCTCGCCGCGCGCCAGCGCGAGGTCCTCGACGACCTGCTGGCGGGACGTACGCCGCCGGGGTTCGACGCCGCCGGCACGACCGCGACGACGCGGGTGCTGCACCACAAGCGCTCCTCGGCCGCGCACGACGCCGCACCCGAGCTCGACCTGCTGCCGAGCTGGCGCGCCCGCTTCCATGCCTGGGCAGCGCAGCATCCGCAGCAGGGCTGCGCCCACGACGACGTACGCGACTTCCTGGCCACCATCGGCACCGACTGGGTCCGCCTGCACGAGGTCTATGAGGGCCGGCGGCGGTTGGCACTCACCCGGATCGCTGGGCGCCGGGTGCTCACCATCGGTCTCGGCACACAGATCTGGCACCTCGAACGCCGCACCTGGAAACGGAGCTCCCCATGGGAAACCTGATCGTCATCGTCGTCCTCGGCCTGATCATCCTCGGGTGCCTCAACGCCGCCCTCACGGGCAACCGAGGCAACCGCCGCCGAGGCCCCCGCAGGCGCGGCGGAAGCAACTGCAGCTCGAGCTCGTGCGGCTCCACCTACAGCTCCGGCGACAACCACACCAGCTCGTGCAACAGCTCCTCGTGCGGCTCGAGCTGCGGCGGCGGGGGCGGCGGCGACTGACCCCCTCACCGCCGAGTCGGCTCATCCTGACCGAGATCCCAGCCGAGTCGGCTCGTCATGACGAGCCGACTCGGCATCAGAAGAGGTCCAGGGTCGTCACTTTCCACTGGCCGTCGACCTTGGCCGCCTCGACGGCGATCTGGGCGGCGGAGATGGAGGACTCCTTGTCGGTGGAGCGCTGCGAGGCCTGATCCAGGAAGACCAGCAGCGACGCGGAGTCGGCGTCGAGCGACTTGACCGCGGCGACCTGCACCTCGGCGCTGAGCACGAGCTTCTGCCCCGGCGCCTTCTCCTGGAGCTGCTTGAAGAGGAGGTCGTACTCCTTGCGAGCGTCGCCGGCCAGGAACTCGTCGGCGGCCGCGGCCGTCGGGGCGGGGTCGGCGAAGTTGTAGGAGAAGACCTGGAGCAGACCGGTGGAGACGGCCGACTGCACCTCGGTGGTGGCCTCGGCGTCGACGACGGCCCGGTTGCCGACGTGGTCGGTCCTCCGCTCCCGGTCGGCCTGCCAGAACGCTCCCAGCCCGAGGATCAGAGCGAGCGCGGCGAGGAAGGGCGCCCAGCGGCGTACGAGAAGGCTCATGACATGTTCACCGCCACCTGATCGAGGCTCTCCAGGAGCCAGTCGTCGCCTACCTTGACCAGGTCGGCGGCGAAGCGGTTCCGCTTGACGGTCGGTTCCGCGTCCTCACCGGAGGCCGAGCCGTCGCGGACCGTGATCTCGACCGCCGCGATCACGGTCGCGGTGTCGTCGTCGAGCTCGGTCACGGCGATGTCCATCACCGACCCTGTCGAGATCTTCTCCTGCTCCGCGAGGACCGTGCGGTCCTCCTCGGAGACGCTGGTGAGCTGGTCGTGCAGGGTGCCGGTGGTGACCGCGGCCCATCCCTTCAGCCCCTCGTCGACCTTGCGGTGGTCGAGCGAGTTGAGGGTCTCGATGTGACTGGTCGCGACGATGAGCACCCGGTCGCGGCGGGCGGCCTCGTCGACCATCTCCTGGTCGTGCCCGGTCGCTCGCCACCAGGTCAGCGCACCGGCCACCAGCACGCACAGCGCCACCAGCGGGAGCGCCCAGGTGAGCACCCGGTCACGGCTCGATCTCGGCTCTTCTGTGGTCTCGACAAGCTCGGGGCCACTTCGTTCGGGTCCCTTCTTCTCCGTTCGCCGTTCTGTCGTCGTACTCATCGCTCCCCCATCAGTCCGGCGAGCGTGGTGGGGACGCTGACCGTCCCCGGCTCGGCTGTCTCGGTCTTGGTCGTTTTCGGTCTCGGCACGGCAGAGCAGCCGGCCGCGGTGTTGAACGGCTTGCCCTTGCTCACATCGGTGCCGGCACGCAGGTCGGTGCCCTCGTAGCCGGAGACGCAGGCCGGCGGGTTGAAGAAGGACGGCATCAGGCTCAGCCGCGGCCCGTTGGAGGTGTTGATCGCCCAGCCGATGCTGACCGCCTCGGGCACGGTCACGAAGGTCGACTCCAGCGCGGCGGCGTTGGTCCCGAACAGCTGCGCCGGGGTGACCAGGTTGCTCATCAGGATCCCCAGCGGCTGCCCGACATCCTTGACCAGCAGCGAGATCTCGGTGGCCGTGCCGGGCGCAGCCCCGATCAGATCGCGCAGGTCCTTGTCGGAATCAGCCAGCGTCGCGGAGAAGAGGGCGAGGTCGTTGCTCCAGGCCTTGATGCTCGTCGCCGACTCCTCCTGGGTTGCGAGCACCTGGTCGGAGTTGCGG
Organism: Nocardioides sp. NPDC057767; assembly: GCF_042798275.1. Taxonomy (NCBI): domain Bacteria; kingdom Bacillati; phylum Actinomycetota; class Actinomycetes; order Propionibacteriales; family Nocardioidaceae; genus Nocardioides; species Nocardioides sp. NPDC057767. The sequence goes on from NZ_JBHVKJ010000056.1 coordinate 5,218, forward strand.
ATCAGGCTCGCCGAGACCAGGAAGTTGCGGTCGGCCTCCTTCTGGAACGACAGCGAGGCGTCGACCAGCTTCCGCAGGTCGGAGCCGGCACCCCGGGACAGCAGGTAGGACTCGTCGATCGTCGTCACCAGCGCCTCCTCGGGCACCGAGGCGACGAAGTCGCGGCCGGTCTCGATGACGTGGGAGGCGTCGTACGGCAGCGCCTCCTCCCCCGCAGCGAGCCGGTCGCCGTCGGCGAGACGGGTCGAACCCACGGCGCCGCCACGGAGGTCCAGGTACTGCTCGCCGATGGCCGACCGGTTGGCGACCTTCACGGTCACGTCCTCCGGGATGGCGGGCGCGTCGCCGTCGATCTCCAGCACGGCGCGTACGCCGTCGGCCCCTGCCTCCAGGGCCGTCACCTCACCCACGGGCACCCCGCGGTAGGTCACCTCCGAGTTCACGAAGAGCCCGCCGCCCTCGGGCAGGGACACGTCGACACGGTAGGGCTCCTCGAGCAGGTCCAGCCCGACGTAGCGGGCCCCGACATAGCTCGTGCCCACGAGGGCGAGGACGACGAAGAGCCCGAGCTTGACGCGTACGCCTCCGGTCAGCCGTTGCATCATCCACTCCCTTCCACGGAGCCGGTGCCAGGATCCGAGGCCGCGCCGTCCGGCGAGGTCTCGGAGGTCGCCGACCCCGACCCGGACGGCTCGGACGACCCGGACGGCTCGGACGGTGACTCCGACGGCGACCCGGAAGGATCAGAGGGCGAGGACGACCCGGACTCGGACGCCGACGGGTCCGAGGAGGACGACGAGTCGGAGGGCAGGATCGACTCCCCCGGGACAGAGGGCGAGGACGAGCCCGGCACCGGCGAGGTGGTCGACGGCAGCAGCCCCGGCGGTGCGCCCGACGACCCGGGCTGGGAGGAGACCGGGTCGCCGGACCCGCCTTCGACCGACACCTGCAGCCAGTCGCAGCCCTTGGACCGGCAGCCGTCGGGAGTGCGGAAGTTCGTGACCAGGAACAGGTTCAGGTAGTCACCGCGGATGGCGTTGAGCACCTCGTCGGGGAACGGGTAGGTGAAGAGGATCTCCAGCGCATAGGGCAGGTCCGAGCCGGCCTTGGCGAGCTGGTCGAGGATCGGGTCGAGCAGCTTCAGGTCGGCCACGATGTCGTCCTGGGCCTCGTCGAGGGTGCGGATGGTGACCTTGGAGAGTCTGTCGAGCGCCTCCAGCATCGCGACCAGCTGCGGCCGCTGGTCGACGAGCACCTGCATCCCGGGCGAGAGCCCCTCCAACGCGTTCGCGATCTTCGTCTTGTCCTTCTCCAGCGTGACCGCGAGCTCGTTGAGCGACTCGATCGCCGAGGTGATCGACTCCGAGCGGGAGTCGAGGACCGAGACGAACCGGTCCATCTCCTTCAGGAACGCCCGGATCTCCTCCGGCCGGCCGTCGGAGATCTTCTGCATCTCCCGCGAGATCTCCTGGAACTGTGCGATCCCGCCGCTGTTGAGCACCATCGACAGCGCCCCGAGGACCTCCTCGACCTGCGCGGCCGCCTCGGTGTCACCCCTCCCGAGGACGGCACCGTCACCCAGCAGCGAGCCCGCGACCGGGGTCGCGGGGCGGATCAGCGCGACGTACTTCTCCCCGAGCAGCGAGGTCTGCTGCAGTCGGGCCGTGGTGCCGGCGGGGAGCTCGACGTCGTCCCTGACCACCAGGGACACCCGTGCGCTGCGGCCGTCCTCGGCGAGCCGGATCTTGGCGACCCGGCCCACCGCGACGTTGTCGATCTTGACGCTGGACTGAGGAACCAGATCGAGTACGTCGCCGAACTCCGCACTCAGCGTGATCGGATCCTCCCCGACGTCGGCGCCGCCGGGTAGCGGAGCCTCGTAGACGCCGCCGCTGACGGCACCGAGACCGCAGCCGGAGAGTGTCAGGGCGGCGGTGGCCAGGACAGCGGCGAGCGGGCGGGACAGACGCGACATCACTGCTCCTCCCCGACTCCGGACCCGACTCCGGGAAGCAGCACCGGTGGCGCTTCCTCGGAGGTCTGGCCGCTGAGGCCGTCACCGGACCAGACGCTCAGCTCGTTGAGGTTGGTGCGGCCGACGAGGCTGTTGGTCGCCGGGTCGTAGGCGTTGATGTACTTCTGCAGCACCAGCGGGATCGTGGCGACCGCCTCCTCCAGCGACTCGTTCTGGTCGACGAGGACCTGCGTCGGCCCCTGCAGGTTCTCGACGCTCGTCCGCAGCTCGGCTCGGTTGTCCTTGATGAACGACTCCAGCAGCGCGAGCGCCTCGCCGAGGTTGCCGACGGCGGAGGCCAGGTCGTCGCGGTCCTCGGCGAGGTACTCGGTGACCTGCGCGAACCGTCGGTTGGCGTCCTGGACCCCGTCGTCGTGCGCGAGCAGGGTCTTGTTGAAGGTGTCGAGGTTCTCGACGGTGGCGAAGAAGTCCTGGTCGACGTCGGCCAGGGTCGCCGAGGCGTCGGCGCCTTCCCGGATCACCTGGTTGATGTCGGAGCCCTGCCCGTCGAGGTTGGCCGCGATCACCTTCAGGAACCGCGACAATGCGCCGTTCCGGTTGGCGCCATCGGGACCGAGCTGCTCGCCGGCCTCGGTCAGCGAGGCGTAGAGGTCGTCGATCTCCACCGGCACGGCGGTCTCCTCGATGACGGTGCCGTCGCGGAGCTCGGGGCCGTCGACGTACGGCTCGGTGAGCTGCACGAAGCGGTCCGAGACCAACGTCGGGGCGACGATCACGGCCGCGGTGTCGGCCGCCGCGGTCTGGCCCGGATCGAGGGTCATCGAGACCTTCACGTGCTCGCCGGCCGGGGTCACCGAGGTCACCTCACCCACCGGCACCCCGAGGATCTGCACGTCCGAGCCCGGATAGAGGCCGACGGAGGCCTCGAAGAGCGCCGAGAAGGTGGTCCCGCGATCCCCTTGACGGATCCCGTACGCCGCGCCCCACCCGATCGCGCCGACGACGGCGACCACGAGCCCCCAGGCGATGAGCCGTCTCATCTCGTCCCTCCCGGCCGGCAGTCACGTTCGACGTCGTTGTCGAGCACCGGCGCGTTGTTCTCGTCGAAGAGTCCGCAGCCGTAGACGTCGATCCACGGGCCGTTGCTCATCGAGGCACCGATCACCCGGTAGTAGGCGCCGATCTGGGAGAGCGCCTTGTCGAGGTGGTCCTGGTTGCGCCGCAGGATCTCGGAGACCCGGTCGAGCTTCTCGAGCGCCGGCCGGAGCCGCTTCTGGTTGTCCTCGACGAGGCCGGAGACCTGCTCGGCGAGGTCGTCGGTGTAGGTGAGCATCTGGTGGATCGCCCGCCGTCGGGCGGCGAGCTCCTCGAGCAGCTTGTCGCCGTCCTCGATCAGGAGGCTGATCTCCTGGTTGCGCTCGGCGAGGGTGCCGGTGACCTCGGTCGTGGTGCGCATCAGCTCGGCCAGCTCCTGGTCCCGTGAAGAGATCGTGCGGGAGAGCCGGGTGAGACCGGACACCATGCCGCGTACGTCCTCGGGGGTGTCCTCGAACACCTCCGAGAGCGCGTCCATCGACTCCTCGACCTGCGCCATGTCGATCTCGTCCACGGTCGAGGAGAGGTCGGAGAAGGCGGCGTTGACGTCATAGGGCGTCGTGGTCCGGGAGACCGGGATGGGCTCGCGAAGACGCCCGGAGCCGCCCGGGTCGAGGGCGAGGAACTTGCGTCCGAGCAGCGTCTTCACCTTGATCGACGCGGTCGTCTGCGAGCCGAGCGTGACGTCCTTCGCGCGGAACCTGATCAGCACCTTGTCACCGTCGAGCTCGAGCGAGGAGACCTCGCCGACCTTCACCCCCGCGACCCGCGCCTCGTCGCCAGGACGGATCCCGGCGGCCTCGGCGAAGTAGGCCTCGTAGGTGTCGCCACCGCCGATGACCGGCAGGTCCTCGGCGTGGAACGTGGCGAAGAAGACGCCGGTCACGGCCAGGATCCCGACGACGGCGATGACGACCTTGTTGCGTTCGGCGAACGACTTCGGATAGCGGGCCATCATCGGCACCTTCCTGCCGGGGATTCCACGCCGAGGTCGCCGTAGTAGCCCTCGGGTTTCGGGATCCGCCCGTCGATCGAGCAGATGTAGAAGTTGAGCCAGCCGCCGTAGGTGGCCACCCGGCCGATCTCGTCGGTCTTCTGCGGCATGGTGGTCAGGAACCTCGTCAGCGCCTCGTCGTTCTCGGCGAGGTTCTCCGAGACGTCACCGAGGGAGTCGATCGAGTCGCGCAGCGGCTCCCGGCCCTCCTGCAGCAGGCCGGTGACGCTCTGGGAGAGCTCGCCCATCCCCTCGATGGTCGAGCCGAGCGTCTCCCGGTCGGCGGCCAGCCCGGTGACCAGCCGCTGCAGCGTCACCAGCGTGGTGTCGAGCATCCCGGTGCGCTGGCTGACCACCTCGAGGACCGAGTTGAGGTTGGTGATCAGGTCGCCGATCACCTGGTCGCGGTCGGCGAGGGTCGAGGTCAGCGAGGCCGTCGAGGAGAGCAGCGACTCGACCGTCGCGCCCTCCCCCTGGAAGACCGCGATGATCTGGGCGCTGAGGTTGTTGACGTCCTCGGGGTCGAGGAACTTGAACAGCGGCTGGAAGCCGTTGAACAGCATCGTCAGGTCCAGCGCGGGTTCGGTCTCGTCGAGCGAGAACGTGTAGCCGGGCGTCAGCGCCTCCCCACCAGGAGCGCCCGGCTCCAGCGCGATGTAGCGCTGGCCGATCAGGTTGCGGAACCGGAGCTCCGCCCGGGTGCCCTCGACCATCGGCGCCGACTCGGCCGCGGTGAAGACGACCTCGGCGGTGTCGTCGTTCCGCAGCCCGATCGACCGGACGGTGCCGATCTTCACCCCCGCCATCCGCACGTCGTCGCCCTTGTTGAGGCTGGTCACGTCGGTGAAGAGCGCCGTGAACGTACGCCCCGACGAGGTCGATCCGTTGGAGATCGTCGTCGCCAGCGCGGCCATCGCCAGGACCGTCGCCAGCGCGAAGACCACCGACTTGGTGAGCGTCACCGCGGCCGAGCCGCCGTTACCGAGCCTCATCGCACGATCACCTCCGTGCCTCGCAGGGCCGGGCCGAGCAGCAGGCTCGACCAGGTCGGGTAGTCATCGGGAGCCATCCCTTCCGCCGGCGCCATCACCTCGGCGATCAGCTGGTTCTCCCCCGGGGAGTTCTGCTCCCCCAGCCCCGTCGTGGCGTCGAAGGTGCGCACCCGGTCCGTCGGCGGCGCCTCGATCTGCTCGGCCGTGCCGGCCGTGTCGGCCGTGCCGGCCGTGCCGGCCGTTCCGGTGACCGCCGGCTGGCTGCCGGTCTGGCCGGTGACGTACGGACACCGGGGCCCGCCGGTGCGCAGCTTCGGGGTGTAGCCGGCCGGATAGGGCTGCCGGATGTCGGAGACGCTGACCAGCGCGTGGATGCCGGGTTCGTCGGTGCCCTTGCCGAGGTTCTTCGCCATCACCGGCGCGTAGTCGCGCAGGGCGCTGAACAGGCACGGGAAGGAGGAGGCGTACGGGCTGACCGCGCGCAGCGCGTCGCGTGAGGTGTCGGAGAGCACCACGATCGTCTCCCGGTTGCGCTCGAGCCAGCGGTCGGTGTCGGCCGCCGTCGTGGTCACCGACCGGAACGTGTCGGCGAGCTGTCGCTGCTGGTCGACCAGGGTCTCGGCGGTCACCGTCATCGTGTCCAGCGCCTCGAGCAGATCGGGCGCGGCCTCCTCGTAGTGGCCCGCGACCCGGCCGAGCGCGGCCAGGTCGTCGGCCATCTGCGGCACCAGCGGGTTGAGCTTCTTCAGGTACGCCGCCCAGGCCGAGAAGACCTCGCCGATGTCGTCGCCGTTGTCGCGCAGCATCGTGGCCAGCTCGCTGAGCGTCGCGTTGAGCTTGTGCGGCTGGATCGCCTTGAGCACCGGGAGCAGCTCGTCGAGCACCTGCTCCAGCTCGACCGCCTCGTCGGAGCGGTCCTGCTCGATGGTGTCGCCCGCCTCGAGCTCCGGCCCGGCCCCCGGTTGGAGAGCCACGTAGCGCTCCCCGAAGAGCGTCTTGGGCAGCAACCGCGCGGTGGTGTCGGCCGAGAGGTCGGAGAGTACGTCCGGCTCCAGCGCCAGGGTCAGCTCGGCGCCGCCCTCGCGGGCCGAGACGGTGCGGACGGTGCCGACCGGCACTCCACGCAGCTTGACGTCGGAGCCGGTCTGGAGCGCGTTGCCCAGGGTGCCGGTGGTCAGCGTGACCTCGGAGCGGTCCACGAAGGTCTGGTCGTAGGCGAGCCAGGCGCCGAGCGCCACCGCCGCGACCACGGCCAGGTAGCACAGGCCGAGGAAGGCATCACGAGCTCTCGACAGCGTCATCCCGCGATCCTCACCGTCGTGGTGGCGCCCCACATCGCCATCGAGAGCGCCAGGTCGAGCAGCGCGACGACGACGATGGTCCGCCGCACCGAGCGTCCGACCGCGATCCCGACCCCGGACGGCCCACCGCTCGCGTAGAAGCCCAGCCGGCAGTGGATCAGGATGATCAGGATCGAGAAGATCAGCACCTTCCCGAAGCTCAGCAGGATGTCGATGGGCGGCAGGAAGAGCTGGAAGTAGTGGTCGTACGTCCCCGCCGACTGCCCGTGGAAGTAGACCGTCACGATCCGCGAGCCCGCATAGGACGTCAGCAGCCCGACCACGTAGAGCGGGATGATCGCCACGAAGCCGGCGACCACCCGGGTGGAGACCAGGTAGGGGATCGTGCCCAGACCCATCACCTTGACCGCGTCGATCTCCTCGTTGATCCGCATCGCGCCGAGCTGGGCGGTGAACCCCGCGCCGACGGTCGCGCTCATGGCCAACGCGGCGACCAACGGCGCGATCTCGCGGGTGTTGAAGTAGGCGGAGATGAACCCGTTGAGCGTCGAGGTGCCGATCTGGTCGAGCGCTGCGTACCCCTGCATGCCGACGACGGTGCCGACGAAGATGCTCATCCCCGTCATCACCCCGATCGTGCCGCCGATGACGGCGAGCGCGCCGGTGCCGAAGGAGACCTCGGAGAGGATCCGGAGGATCTCGCGCGGGTAGTGCCGGATCGCTGAGGGGATCCCGACCAGCACCTTTCCGTAGAACCGGATGTCCTTCCCGGTCTCCACCAGCCCGTCCAGCGGACGGCGGGCCCCGGCGGTCGAGCTTGTCCGGACCCCCTTCGCGGGAACGGTCGTCGTCATCTCAGGCCCCCTTCCCGGGGACGAGCTCGAGATAGAGCGTCGTGATCACGAAGTTGACGAAGAAGAGGAGCAGGAAGGTGATGACGACCGACTGGTTCACCGCCTCCCCCACCCCCTTCGGCCCGGGCTTGGTGTTGAGCCCCTGGTGGGCGGCGACGAGACCGGCGATGAGTCCGAAGAGCACCGCCTTGAGCTCGCCGACCCAGAGGTCGGAGAGCTGGGCGAGGGCGGTGAAGGAGGAGAGGTACGCCCCGGGCGTCCCACCCTGGATGATCACGTTGAAGAAGTAGCCGCCGAGGACGCCGACCACGCTGACCAGCCCGTTGAGCAGCACGGCGGCGAGCACGCAGGCGAGCACGCGTGGCACCACCAGCGCCTGCACCGGATCGACCGCGATCACCCGCATCGCGTCGATCTCGTCGCGGATGGTCCGGGAGCCCAGGTCGGCGCAGATCGCCGCACCACCGGCTCCGGCGATGACCAGCGAGGTCACGATCGGGGCCGCCTGCTGCACGACTGCCAGGACGGAGGCGGCACCGGTGAACGACTGCGCCCCGATCTGCACCGTCAGCGTGCCGAGCTGCAGCGCGATCACCGCGCCGAACGGGATCGCGACCAGCATCGCCGGGATCCAGGAGACCGAGGTGACGAACCAGAACTGGTCGAGCAGCTCGCGGGCTGCGAACGGCCGCCGGAACGCCGCCCGGAACGTGTCCAGGCCCAGCGCGAAGAGCGCGCCGACCTGGTCCAGGGCCCGGCTGACCGGGTCCTTGACCTTCGGTCTCGGGGCTCGGTCAACGTCGTCGTCATCGGCGGTGTAGAGCGTCGCCGCCCCGCTCGCCACCCGCGCGGTGTGCCGCTCGACCGCGGCCCGCGGGGCGCCGTTGGCGGGGGCGAGCTGGCGCGGCAGCACCTCGATGGCGCGGGCGCCGGCACGTACGGTCGCGACGCCGGCGGTCGGGTAGTAGGCCTCGCCCTCGACGTAGTCGTCGTTGACGCCGTGGTCGGTCTCCTCGCTCATCCCGATCGGCCCGATCGGGTCGCCGCTCATGAACTGGGAGACGACCGGGTGGTCGGTGAGCAGGAACTCCTCCCGCGGCCCGTACATCACCAGGCGCCGGCGGTAGAGCATGCCGAGGTTGTCCGGCAGCGTACGCGCCAGCTCGATGTTGTGGGTGACCACCAGCATCGTGGCGTCGGTGGCCGCGTTGACGTCGACGAGGAGCTGGGCGAGGTTGGCCGTACGCACCGGGTCGAGCCCCGAGTCGGGCTCGTCGCACAGGATGATCGACGGCTCGGTGACCAGCGAGCGGGCCAGGCCGGCGCGCTTGCGCATCCCGCCGGAGATCTCGCCGGGCAGCTTGTGCTCCTGACCCAGGAGTCCGACCAGGTCGAGCTTGTCGTTCGTGATCTGCCGGATCTCCGACTCGCGCTTCCTGGTGTGCGCCCTCAGCGGGAAGGCGACGTTGTCGAAGACGCTCATCGAACCGAAGAGCGCGCCGTCCTGGAAGAGCACCCCGAACCGCCTGCGCAGCTCCTGCCGCTGCGACTCCCGCGTCTTGACCATGTCGACCCCGTCGACCAGGCAGACCCCGGCCTCGGGCCGCAGCAGTCCCATCAGCGACTTCAGGAACACCGACTTCCCGGTGCCCGACGGTCCGAGCAGCGCGGTGATCTCCCCCTGGGGCAGCGTGAGGGTCACGTCGCTCCAGATGTTCTGAGACCCGAAGCTCTTGGTGAGCCCGGTGACCTCCACGGTTCCGCCCATCGCGGGACCTCCTGATCTGCCGTTGTGGGGTGTGCTTCGGTCCGGACAGTACGTGTGGCTCACGTCACAGCGGCAGGAGAAATCGATCCGTTCGGCAAATGAGTGCCGTCCTTTGTCATGCGCATGACAAATTGCCGGCGCAACGCTCAGCCGCAGCGCTCGAGCTCGACCCAGTCGGCGGCAGGGTTCTCGCCGGCGCCGAGGGCGAAGAGGAGCAGGGTGACGAACTCGGGATCCTGGAGCCGGCTGCCGAAGGCGGCCCGCAGCCGGAGCTTGTGGTTGCGGACGGTGTGCTCGTGGATGCCGAGCTCCGCAGCCAGTGCCGGGGCGTTCGCGCCGGTGAGCAGCCAGAGCCGCAGCGTACGCAGCACCGCCCGGCGGTGCTCGTCCTTGAACGCCTCCAGCGGCGCGAGGGCTTCGCTCGCCTCCCAGCGCGAGAGCGTGGGGTCGGCGTTGAGCAGCAGGGCGACGTGGTGGTCGGCGCAGCGCACGACCGGATCCGCGGGGATCACCCCGGACTCGACGAGGTCCCGGGCGCGCTCGGTCCAGCGGATCGCGGCCGGGACGTCGGCCAACGGCACCGGCACGGTCACGAAGACAGGACCCGTACGTGGCCACCCCCGCATCACCGCGCAGACGGCGTCGACGTCAGCCGGGTCGGTGACCACCAGGGCGCGCCGGCCGGCGGTGTCCCATGCGCACCCGCCGGGCAGCTCGACAGGCTGCACGGCCGAGTCCAGCGGGATGACCGTGTCGACGGCGCAGACCACCAGCGCTGGTGGCAGCTGCCAGGCGACGCGCGCGGCGAGATCCTCGATCACCTCGGCGTCCGCCGCGCCGGCGAGACCGCGGACGAGCCGGCGCCGGATCCAGCACGGATCCGCCTCGCGGTCACGGATCCCGGCGGCGTACCCACGGGCGACGTCGTCGAGCAGGATGCCCATGTAGGCGAGGAGCGAGCCGCACAGCGTCCCGCGTACATCGTCGGGGACCAGCCCCTCGGCCTCGTGCCGGATCGCCTCGGCCGCACGGTGGGTGGCCAGGTCGACGGCCGCCCGGAACCCATCGAGGCTCTGTTCGGCCAGTGCCTCTCCCCTGCCCATCGCGAAGTACATCGCCGACACCGTCTCCGGGTCGGACGGGATGTTCTCCACCACGTCGGCATAGAGTTCCACGGCACTGGCGACGGCCTTGGTGATCAGGTCCCGGCGCCGCCGGGTGGGGCGCCGCGAGTAGGCGGCGACCTGACGCAGGATCTCGTCGGTGATCTGCGGGACCAGCCCGCGCCCGACCCTGCGGATGACCGCACACTCCGTGGGCGAGACGCGCGGGGCGTGGATCTTCTCGGCGACCTGCCGCGAGGCGCTTCGGCGTGGCAGTCGTGGGTGCGGGACACGCGTTCCGGTGGTCGTCGTCTGGCTCTGCGTCGGACTCATGGATCTACGACTTCTCCCCTCGATCCCCGGCCCGCGGGAGCACTGTGCTTCGTCAGGCCGGCGTCACTCAGTGATGGTCATCACAGAGGACATCGCGCCGATCGACCAGTGCAGGAGGGCCCGATCCGTGCGCAAACGCCGCTTAGTTGTCACGCACGTGACAAATTCGGAGGCCGTCACTGACCACTCGTGGGGATCTCGGGAAGCGGCGGGACCTGCGGGGGCAGCACGTCCATGCGGCACGGGACCGACTCGGGGGTCGATGCCCCAGGCGCAGGCGGCAGGTTCTTACCGCCGGGGTTCGGCACCGTGCAGCCGAGAACGCCACCCTGATAGGTACGCAACGGGAGCCCTTCTCCCGAGACGGTCGCCGTCAGCAGGCTGGAGAGGTCGTCACCGGCGGTGGTGACGCACCCCGAGAACGGGGGGACGTCGACGGTGCCCGACAGCAGGCCCCCGGGGCTGAGGTTGAAGAGGCCTTCGTTCCACAGGTCCGGCTGCACACGGGCAGGCACGTTCTGGCTTCCGTCCCACCCCATCAGGTATCCCTCCCCGGACAGGTCCAAGGTTCCCGCCTCTCGGGTCCGGCACTCTCCTCGGAAGGGCAGTGACACGCCGTCCACGCGCAGCGACATCACGCGCGTACTGACCCGGCCCTTGACCGGGCTGTCCGGAACCTCGACCCCGAACGGGGGAAGCCGGGCGCACGTCAAGGTCTCGAGCTTGATCGGCACGGGGAGTCCGTCAGTTCTCTCCTGCTCCAGGCGTACGGTCGCCTCGACAGGAACCGCGCCGAAGGTGACCGTTCGAACGACGATGTCCGGCGTCTGGCCGTAGTTGTACGCGGACCCTGGCTGAGCGACGAAGTAGATGTTCGCGCCTGCCTTGGTGCACTGCCGGTACTTGGTCGCGTCGAAGTCCCCGATACGGCCCTGATAGAAGTCGGCGGCCACCGTCATGAGGGGCGTACGCAACCACTGACGCGCCCGCTCCACGTCGGCGAGCGAGGAGTTCGCCGCCCCGGTCCAGGAGGCGTGCCGGAGAGGCAGCTCCTGCTGCTCAGGAGCCGGCAGCCCCGGGTAAGGACCCTCCTCCGCCTCGCTCTCCCCGAGACCGAGCATCGCGAAGGCGGAGCCGGCGAGGATGGCCAGCGCCGCCGCACGCTGCAGAGTGTGTCGCATACCGACAACGTGGCATCGCGGGTATGCGGGCGCAACAAGGTCGCCTCGGATACGTCGGAACCGGTCCTCGGACTTGTCATGCCCATGACAAGTCTCGGGCCGGCGCCCGCATCGGATGTCGCGTACACGACATCGTGGCGCCCCATTTCGGGCTTTCGGGCAGATGGGCGTCGACAGCCGGATTCGCCACCCGGATGAATAGGCCCCGACGGAGACAACCAGTCTCCATCGCCATGAAAGGACGACCTTCGATGAAGAAGAAGCTTCTCCTTGTAGGTGCGGCAGCCGCCGCCCTCACCCTCGCCGCGCCGGCGATGGCCAGCGCCGCACCTCCCTACACCGTGTCCGTAGGCGGCAGCACGGCCACCGCCAACCACGCCTTCAGCGCCACCGCTGTCGGCGGCATCGCCTTCGCCGTCCCGCTCAACGCGATGTTCTGCACCTCGGCCGGCGCCAGCGGCTCCATCCACAGCGGCACCGGGAAGAGCGGGCTCGCCCCCGACCATCTCGCGACCATCTCGTCGACGACCTGGAGCGGCTGCACCGAGCAGTTCGGAACCCCGCTGACGGTCACCCACAGCGGCGCCTGGAAGCTCGAGACGAACGACACGTCGGTGACCTCCGCCGCCACCGACCAGGTCGACGGCTGGATCAGCGGCATCAGCGCCCGCGTCACCGACTCCACCGGCCTCTGCGACTTCACGGTCACCGGCACGGCCGACGGCCACTTCGACGAGGCGACGCAGCGTCTGGTCGTCGACGAGACGGGCGACGGGTCCCTGTCGGTGACCACCGTCGTCGCCGACTGCCTCGGCTCGATCTCCGTCGGCGATCCGGCCTCGTTCAACGGCACCTACAACGTCTCCGTCCCGAACGGCGGCGTCAACGTCAGCTGAACCCGGCAAGCGAGAGCGGTGCGCCCGAGCGGCGCACCGTTGTCGCGTCTCCCTGTTCCACCATCTTGAAGGAGCCCGTCATGTCTCTCCCGACACTCATGAAGCGCCGGTTCGGCCTGCTCGCGGTCCCAGCCGCGGCCACGCTGCTCGCCGTCGCCGTGGCCGCACCCGCCCACGCCGCGCCGCTCGACATCCTCTACGACGCCAACGGCACCACCGTCGTCGCCTCGACCGGGTCGCAGATCCCGGTCGGCCCGGCCGTCCTGGACACGACGTTGGAGACCACGACCGGCGCGTTCACCGGCTCGCTCGCGCTTCCCGGTGCCCACACCGAGTTCAAGGCGGCGGGGTTCATCCCGATGAGCGCCGACGTCAGCTTCGAGGAGGCCGCCCCCACCACCGGCACGCTCTCGCCCCATCCGGAGGGCGGCGGCAGCTATGTCGAGGCCACCTCCTACTACAACGTACGTCTCACCAACATCAAGGTCGTCGGCTTCCCGACCTTCTCCGGGCCGTTCTGCCGCACCGTCGAGCCGGTGGCCATCCACGTGGCCACGCCGGAGGGTGAGCGGTTCGGCGTCTTCACCGGTGGTCGGCTCACCGGGACGTACTCGATCGGCGACTTCCAGAACTGTGGTCTCAACACCTGGCTGGTCAATGCCCTCGTACCCGGCGACGGGAACACCATCGAGCTCAACCTCACCAACCCTCGGCGCGGCTGAGCTCTCCCTCCCCGAGTCCGCCGGCGGCCGAACGGCCCCCGGCGGGCTTTGCCCATCCGGGCCACGCAGCGGCACGGGCGTACCGCATTTCGGGGGCACGCCAGGCAAAGACGTGCCATGGTGGTCGATACCTTCTCGGGCATGTTGGACGAAGGAGTTTGACGTGCGACGGAGCACGAGATGACGCAGACCCACCAGTCCCCTGGGCTACCCGGCTCCGCCGTGTGGATGCTGAAGAGCCTCGAGAGCGAGGTGCGGCCGATCGCGCGCAAGATCACCCGTCATCTTCGCGAGGGACTGCCGGCCGAGACCGAGGGCTTCGAGGAGCTCATCTTCACCGCCGTGCACGGCGCCATGTCGCACTTCATCGACCTGGGCCTCGGGCGTTCGGCGCCCTACATCGCGATCGACGACCACTTCCGCAAGGTCGGTTTCAAGGTCGCCGCGCTGGGCCAGGACCGGGCCATCGTCGACCAGGGCATCGACATGGCCACCACCGAGCTCTGGGACGAGTTGCGCCGCCGGGCGGTCGAGAACGAGCTCTCCGCCGCGGCACTGAACGCGCTCAACGAGATGATGACGTCGTACGTCGAGCACCTGACCGCCCAGGTCAGCAAGGGCTTCGAAGCCGGCACCGAGGCCCGCGACCAGAACAACGACGTCGCCCGAGCACGGCTGATCGACCGGATGCTGTCGGGCTCCTCGCACGACGAGATCGAGACCCAGGCGGCGCTCGGCGAGTGGCCGCTGCCGGAGAAGGTGACGGTGATGGCGGTCGAGCTGCTCGACGCCGACCAGATCTCCGCGGACGCGCTCTCGTCCGTCGCGTTGACCCGGCGGCGCCGGCCGACGCAGGTCGTGATCTGCCCGCCCGGGGCCACCACGACGGTCACCAAGGAGGTCCGTGCGGCCGCCCCGAAGGCCCGGGTCTCGATCTGCTGGCCGGTGCCGCCGGCGGACGTGCCGGCCGCCTGGCGCTGGGCCAACCGCGCGCTCGCGCTGGTCAACGCCCGGGTGATCCCCGCCAAGCCGGTCATCGACTGCCTCGCCTACCGCACCGAGATCTGGCTCCACGCCGAGCCGGTGATGCGCCGCCAGCTCGCCCAGGAGCTGCTCGAGCCGCTGCTGGCCGAGTCGGAGAACTCGCGCGAGATCCTCACCGAGACCCTGTTGGTCTGGCTCGAGACGCGGGAGAGCGCGCCGGCGATCGCAGCGGTGCTCGGAGTGCATCCGCAGACCGTCCGCTACCGCTGGAAGCGGATCAACGAGCTCTTCGGCGAGTCGCTGCGCGACCCCGAGTTCGTCACCCAGCTCCTGCTGCTGCTCAAGGCGAGCGTGCCGCTGTGGATGGCCGGCGACCAGAGCGACTTCGACCGTTACCAGCAGCAGACGGGCTGACCCGGGGATCGCACATGGAGATGTTCGTTCTCGTGGCCGGTGCTGTCGCTGCGTACGTCCTGGGGCTGGGATTTCCTCGCGTCGTCGGCGGCTGGGTCGGGCGCCGGCACGGGATCTCGTCGGTGCCCGGTCCTGAATGGTCGGTGGCCGCCCGGGTCGACACGGTGGTGCTCGACCGCTGCGGGACGGTGACCACCGGACGGCTCACGGTGACCACCGTCGAACCGCTCGATCCCGACCACCTGCGCAACCTGCGCTGGTTCGCGGGGGCGCTGGAGCACGAGGCCGAGGGCCCGCTGGCCCGGGCCGTCGCCCGGCTCTCGCCGCGCGGCAAGGTCACCGACTTCGGTGCGGTCCCCGGATCGGGGGTGCAAGGGTCGGTGGACAGGCATCCCGTACGCGTCGGGCGGCCCTCCTGGGTCGGCATGGCCGACCGCGACGACCGCGGCACGGTCCTCGGCGTCGAGCTCGACGGGCGCCCGCTGGGCTATCTCGTGGTCGGCGACGAGCCGCGCTCGGACGCGGCGTCGTCGGTGTCGCGGTTGGCGGCGGCCGGAGTGTCGGCGGTGCTGGTCTCCGACGACGGTGCCCGCGAGACCGAGGAGCTGGCCGAGGCCTGCGGGATCGAGCGGCGGCACTCCGAGATCGCCCCCGAGAAGCGGGAGCGGCTCGTCGCCGAGCTGCAGGAGCAGGGACGGGTTGTCGCCTTCATCAGCTCGCGTCCCGAGGACGGCGAGGCCCGGGCGGTGGCAGACCTGGCGGTGGGTGGGGAGTCCGGGGTGGAGCTGACGGATCTCGACGTCGGACGCGTCGGCGAGCTGATCTCCCTCGCGCGCGGGGTCGTCGCGGGGCGTCGCTGGGCCGGACCGGTCGCGCTGATGCCGGTGGCGGTCGGGATGGCGCTGACGATCCTGGGCGTCGGCTCGGTCGCGCTCGCCGCCGGGTGCGCTCTGCTCTCTCTGCTGACGGCAGCCGTGGCCGCCACGATCACGGTGGCGAGGCCGGGAAACTTGTCACGTACGTGAGTAGTTTCGGGGATTCTCGGTCCGGATCGCGCGCAGCGCGTTGTGGCGGGGTTCACATGATGGCTGGATCGGTGACATCGATCCAGCCACCCGCCCGACCCGAGGATGTGACCGAGGATGACCCCGCGACCCGGTCTGCTGCTCAAGGCAGCGGCGCTGCCCGTCGCCGCCGCCACCGCCGCCTGGACGATCCACGCGATCCAGGAAGGTCGGCCCGTCGATGCCACGGCCGGCGGGCGGCAGGTGCCGGTCGAAGTGCCGGTGGAGGTGCCGATCCAGGAGCTGCTGCCGCCGGTCAGCGTCTCCGCGGTGAAGCCCATCCCCAAGGCCGTTCCCAACCTGGCGGCCAAGCCGGCCGGGTTCGCCGCCGAGGCCGCCGCCGGCATCATCCCCGAGACGGCGCTCTCCGCCTACCAGCGCGCCGCGACCGTGCTCGCCGACGCCGATCCGGACTGCCGTCTCGACTGGTCGCTGATCGCCGCCATCGGTCGGGTCGAGTCCGACCACGGCCGGGCCGGGGGTAACACGCTGTCCGCCTCCGGGGTCGCGACGCCCGGGATCTTCGGCGTACCCCTCACCGGGGCCGGCGCCACCGCACGCATCCTCGACACAGACGGCGGCACCTACGACCGCGACCTCGTCCACGACCGCGCCGTCGGGCCGATGCAGTTCATCCCGTCGACCTGGTCCGACGTCGGCGTCGACGCCGACGGCGACGGCCGCCGAGACCCCCAGGACGTCGACGACGCCGCGCTCGCGGCCGCGGTCTACCTGTGCTCGGGCTCCGCCGACCTGTCCACCGAGGCCGGGCAGCGGTCGGCCGTGCTGCGCTACAACCACAGCGAGGCGTACGTCTCGGTGGTCCTGCAGATCGCCGAGGGCTACCGGCGCGGCACCTTCGAGACACCGGCCGGTGTCGTCCTGCCCGCCGCACAGATCCCGGTCACCTCGTCCGCCGACCTCGAGCCGCCCTCCGGCGCCTCGCCGAGCGCTCTGTCGCCCCGGCCCTCGTCCGACGGGTCCGCGGGAGGGACGGGCACCGGCACGCCCAGCGGTGGCTCGACCATGCCCTCCTCCCCGTCCCCGTCGGGTTCGCCCGCCACCGGCGGCTCCGGCGAACCGTCGCCCACGTCTGGCCCGGCACCGACCGACTCCCCCACGGGGTCGCCCACGGGGTCGCCCACGGAGACACCGACCGAGACCCCCACGGTGGACCCGACCCCGACCCCGACCGAGACACCTTCCGAGACACCTTCCGAGACCCCGACCGAGACCCCGACGGAGACTCCGGCCGCGACGGAATCGACCGCGACGGAATCGACCGCGACGGAGACCTCCGCGAGCACCCCCTGAGGCTCGTCCCAGAACGTGTTGGTCTCGGCACGCCGCCCGCGCCCCGGCTCGCCCACCGCCCTCCCCCGTTGGTCGAGCCGCCGAATCCGCTGCGACGAACGTGTCGAGGCCAACACCCCACGTTTACCTAAATCGGGTTACAACCAAGCCTCGGGCGGGCAGACTTGGGGCTTCGCCTGACTCCCCCACCAGGAGCCGCCCCGGATGCTCACCGATAACGACCGCCTCGTTGCTCATGTCGCGCGCCTCGGCGAGGAGCACCCACCGATCCCGATGGACTCCGTCGACTTCACCGTCAACGACCCGGCCGCCTTCGGCGACCGCTTCGGCCACGTGCTCGACTACATGGCGCGGGTCGAGCTCGAGGTCGACCGCAACGTACTCGAGATCTCCACCATGCTCCCCAACCCACCCGAGGTCGACCAGCGGTTCTACGCCGAGGTGTGGCAGCCCCAGGAGATCCAGCACGGGCTGATCCTCGACCGGCTCCAGCAGGTCGTCGGGCGGCCTCCGGCGACCACCGATCTGGAGCGCGTCAGCCTGAAGCTGAAGGTGCTGGGCCTGCTGGCTCACCTGGAGCCGTTCCAGGACGTCTGCCGGATGCTCTACTACCTGACCGGGATGGCCACCGAGCGCTCCGCGGTGATCGCCTACAACCTGCTCCACGACGGGGTCGTCGAGACCGGCGAGCACGCCGTCGCCGAGACGGTCATCGCGCCGATCAAGCGCCAGGAGCCGGGCCACTACGCCTTCTACCAGCTCTCCGCCCGGGCCCACTGGGCCACGCTTGCTGCCTGGCAGAAGTGGCTGGTCAGACGCTTGCGCCGGATCTCCTTCGCCCCGGTCGGGGTCAACGACGTCAGTCAGCTGGCCGACTTCGGCGACGTCATGGAGACCCTCGGCGTCGACCACGAGGGCCGCGACCTGGCCGCCGACGTGGCCCGGGTCGAGCAGGAGCTCCTCTGGGCCCGCGACCGCGGCCTCCCGGTGCCCGACTACGTCGCCCGCGCCTTCCGCGAGGCCGTCGAGGCAGCTCAGGCGCGGCGGGCGGTTCATCAAGGTATGTAGCCGAACCCTCACTTACCTCGCGGAGTTCCACACGGGATGTGACGGTTGGTCTGCATACCTAGACGAACCGCCCGCCCCGCGCCCCCTACCCGCGTCATCTCGACACCAGCATCTCGACGGTCGCTCCCTTGATCGCCCGGCTGCCCGGAACGGTCCCGACGACGGTGCCTGGCTTGGAGCGCGACGACACCCGCTTGCCGACGACCGGCTTGAACCCGGCCGCCTCGAGCCGGGCGGTGGCCTTGGCGACCGAGAGCCCCTTGACCTTCGGGATCGTGATGCCCTTGCCGTTGACGACGGCAGCACCGGGACGTACGAAGTTCTCAACGCCCAGCTTGCCGTCGATCGCCCGCATCGCGCCGGCCCACATCGGGCCGGCGACGGTCGAGCCGGAGGCCGAGGCGACGTAGCCACCGCGCAGGCGCTGACCGTTGAGAGTGACCCAGTTGCCCTCGTAGTCGGCGCCGGCGATCATCGACGCGGTCGCGAGCCTGGGCGTGTAGCCGTTGAACCACACGGCGCGGTTGCTGTTGGTGGTCCCGGTCTTGCCGGCGGACGGCACGCTCAGTGCGAGCCGCTGCCCGAACCCGCCGGGCTGCAGTACGCCGCGGAGGATGTCGTTCATGGCGTCCGCGGTCCCGGTACGCATCACCTGCTCGCACGAGGCCGCGTACTCCTTCATCGTCTTCCCGTCCGGGCCGACGATCGCGGTCACCGGCCGCGAGTCGCAGTGCTTGCCGCGGGCGCCGAACGTCGCGTACGCCTCGGCCATCTCCAGCGGGCTGACGTCGACCGGGCCGAGGGTGAACGACGGCACCCGCTCGTGAGCCGGGTCGGTCAGGCTGACACCCATCTTCTTCGCGAGCGCGTAGGGGGCGCACACGCCGGTGAACTGCTCGAGCCGGACGTAGAAGGTGTTCACCGACTCCCGGGTGCCGGTGTAGAGGTTCTTGTTGCCCGAGGTGGTCGAGTTGCCGACCGGGTAGGGGTTGGGGCTGAAGTTGCCCTCGCCGGGGCAGTTGGCGAAGGACGCCTGGTTGAAGGTCCGCTTGGCGGGCGACGGGATCTCCTGGCGGAGCGGGAAGCCCTTCTCGATCGCCGCGGCGCCGACGAAGACCTTGAACGTCGAGCCCGCCTGGAAGCCGTTGGCGTCGCCGTACTCCTTCGGGACCAGATAGTTGAGATAGGACTCGCCCTTCTTCCGGCTCTCCCCCATCGGCCGCGACTGCGCGAGCGCCTTGACCATGCCGGTGCCGGGCTCGACCATCGCCAGGGCGCCGACGGCGTTGTCGGTCGGCGACACATGACGACTCACCGACTTCTGCGCCGCCTTCTGGAAGCTCGAGTCCAGGGTCGTCCGGATGGTCAGGCCGCCGGTCTGCAGCAGCCGCCAACGCTCGGCCTCGGTCTCGCCCAGCGACTCGTCGGCGAGCAGCCACCGCAGCGCGTAGTCGCAGAAGAACTCCGCCGACGAGCCGAAGCAGCCGTTGCGGCTGTCTTGAACATTCAGTCCGAGCGAGCTCTCCTTGAGCTTCTCCGCGTCGGCCCGCGGCAGGTCGCCGACCTGGGCCAGTCGCTCGAGCACCAGGTTGCGCCGGGCCAGCGTGGCGTCGGGGTAGTCGGTCGGGTCGTAGCCGGTCGGGTTCTTCACCATCCCGGCCAGCATCGAGGCCTGTCCCCAGGTCAGGTCGGCGGCGTCGACGCCGAAGTAGTGCTTCGCGGCCGCCTGGACGCCGTAGGCGGAGTCACCGAAGTAGGCCGCGTTGAGGTAACGCTCGAGGATCCAGTCCTTGTCGTGGTGCTCCTCTAGCCAGATCGCGTAGCGCAGCTCGCGGATCTTGCGCGCCGTGGACTTCTCGGTCGCGGCCGCCCGCTCCTCGTCGGAGTCGGCCCCGTAGACGAGGGTCGTCTTGACCAGCTGCTGGGTGATCGACGAGCCACCCTGCACCGCACCCGACTCCGAGGCCGAGTTGCGCAGCAGCGCCCGCAGGGTGCCCTTGAGGTCCATCGCGCCGTGCTCGTAGAAGCGGCTGTCCTCGATCGCGAGCAGCGCCTTCGGCATGTTGGGCGAGATCTGGTCGAGCGCCTTGTAGGACCGGTTCTGGTCGTAGAGGGTCGTGATCACCTTGCCGTGCACGTCCAGGATCCGCGTCGTCTGCGACAGCTCGCCCATGTCGATGTCGAGGGGCAGGTCGTCCATCACCTGGGCACCCGACTTGGCCGCGACGCCGGTCAGGTGGATGAACGGGAGCGCCATCCCGGAGGCCACCAGACCCGTCACCGCGGCGACGCCGATGAGGGCCGCGAACCGCATCACGATGCGATGGAACGGAAAGGAACGAACGACTTTGCGGGCCAAGATGCGGGCTCCTACCCGGGCCTCGAGCCAGGACCGGCGAGGGTTGCTGAACGATGGGGGAACAGGTGTTCCAGAATACCGGAAGGGCCCACGCCGACCGCGTCCGATCCGCCACACTTCACCCTGTGAACCCCTCGGTCTCCGGCGTCGCCGTGGCTTGGCGTCCTGCGATCGCAGACCTCCTCCAGACGTACGCCGCCTCCGGCCGTCTCGGCTTCACCGAGGTGGTCGCGGAGAACATGTCCCCGACGCAGATCCCGCGGGCCGTCGCCGACCTGGGCGTCCCGGTCATCGCCCACGGCGTCACCCTCGGGCTGGCCGGGGCCGACCGCCCCACCGCGGACCGGCTCAGCCGGCTGGCGGGGCTCGCCGAGGTCCTGGGCAGCCCCTTCGTCTCCGAGCACGTCGCCTTCGTGCGGGCGAGCGACTCCCCCGACCCGCTCCACGGCGACGTCCTGGAGGCCGGCCACCTACTGCCGCCGCCACGTACGAAGGACTCGCTCGACGTGCTCGCCGACAACATCCGGATCGCCCAGGAGTCCCTGCCCGTCCCGCTCGCGGTCGAGAACATCGCCGCCACCTTCACCTGGCCCGAGGACACCCTCGACGAGCCCGACTTCCTCACCGAGCTCGTCGAGCGCACCGGCGTACACCTCGTCCTCGACGTCGCCAACCTCTACGCCTCCGCGGTCGCCCGCGGCTCCGACCCGGTCGCCGACCTGGCCCGCTTCCCGCTCGACGCGGTCGCCTACATGCACGTCGCCGGCGGCACCGAGCACGACGGTCTCTACCTCGACACCCACGCCCACCCGATGCCACCACCGGTGCTGTCGCTGCTCGCGACCGTGGTCGAGGCGTACGCCGGACGTCCGCTGCCCGGCATCATGCTCGAACGCGACACCGACGTGTCACCACGGACCGTCGACCCCGAGTTCACCAGGCTGTCCGAGGCGGTCGAGGCGGTCCGCGGCCCTCAGGCCTTGGGCAGGTCCGCCCCGCCGGTCACCGGCGCCTGATGCTCCGGGAAGGCGGACTCGGCCGAGTCCTCGTCCACGAGGGTGGTGCGCCCGAAGGCCTCGCCGAACGGCGTGAGGTGCACCGAGCGACGCACGATCTTGGCGAACTTCACCGAGTGCAGCGCCTCCAGCACGTCGGGCTGGGCCTCGAGAACCTGGTATTCCAGTGGATCGGGCAGCGGCTCCTTGGAGAACCACACCAGCCCGAGCCGGAACAGGTTGTTGAGGTAGGCCGGGACCCGCTCCGGATAGCGCACCCCGCTGCGGCCGGCGATCATGTTGAGCCCCGGCGCGATCATGGTGCTGCCGACGAGACCCGTCGGTCCCCCGGTGCGTACGTCGACCGACGGCTGCGGTCCGGCCTGCAGCAGGTAGAGCAGCATCCGCGCCTCGTCGGGCGCGAGCTCGTCGAGGATCCGGGCGTACGCCGGGTGCCCCTGCTCGTCTGCCCAGACGTCGCGCGAGCGGTCGAGCAGCTCGGCCCCACGACGGCGCAGCACCGGTAGCGAGTCCTGGGACGCCTCGGCCTCGCGGGTCCGCGCGAGCACGACGTCCTGACGAGCGGCCTCGTAGTCGGACTCGGAGATCTCCATCACCGGCCTCGTGCCGGGCAGGATGATCCGCGCGGCGGTGCCTGCGACGATCCCCACGGCCTCGGCCGTCTCCCGCACCAGCCCGTCGCGCACGTCCTGGTCGATCACCGCCCGGGCGACCCGGATGCCGGCGCGGCCGGAGGTGCGCAGCCCCCACCCGGCGGTGTGCCAGGCAGCACCCGCCGCGACCCGCGCCAGGCCGGGAGCGGTGCCGGCCACGGCGGATGCGGTCGGGACGACCTTGCCCAGAAGACTCATGTCGGAAAGATTAGAAGGTGAAGGAAGCCGCCCGCGAGCCCCATGATCGCGCCATGGGCGTAGAGCATCCATTCGTCCTCCTTGATCGCTGACCTCATCATGTCCACGAAGTCGCCCGGCGGAAGCTCCTTCGTACGCCGCGCGACCAGGTCGCGGATCTTGTCTGCCTGGTGGCGGCTGAAGCCGGGATCGCGGAACGGCACCAGCGTACGATCGGCCGCCTCGTTGGCGACCGAGGTGCTGATCCGGTCGAACCGCTCCGACCCGAGCGCTATCCGCACCGCGCCCCGGTAGGGCCCGGCCGCCCGGTCCACCGCAGGCATCAGTGCGTTGATCAGCAGCTTGCGGGTGGCGTCGCCACGGGGGCCGTCGAGCAGGAAGTCGCCGATGCGCTCGAGCGTGATCACATCGGTGGCGATGATGTCGGCGTAGACCTCCGCGGCCTGCTCCTGACGGCGCGGGAAGAGGCCCTGCACCTTGATCCCGAGGATGCGCCGCGGCTCGGCGGGCTCGAAGATCAGCCACATGCCGAGCAGGTTGGTCACCCAACCGACGACCACACCGAGCAGCGGGAGCAGCCACCACAGGTGGAAGGTCTGATCGATCAGCGCCACCGGGATCCCGAGCAGGAATCCGAAGATGAACCCGAAGGCGACCATCAGGTTGAGCTCGCGCTGCCCGAAGTCGCGGAAGATCCTGACCACGAGGGCGGGGTTCTTGCGGAAGTGGTCGATGACCATCAGCTTCGGGTCGAGGAGCTGGTCGATGTGTACGCCGATGTCGTCGGTGACCTTGTGCACGATCGAGGGCAGCTGGGCCTGGACCCGGACCGCGATCGCGTCCTTGACCGGCCTCGGGAGGTCGCGCCAGAGCCGAGGGTGCTCACGCATCATGATCTGCTCGACCAGATCGGGTACCTCCGGGCGGAAGGTCTCCACGATGTGCGTGGCGATCTCGGACGGGCCGAGCTGCTGGTAGAAGTCGCTGGGGGTGCCGAGCTTGGCGATCGCCTTGTCGACCGCGATCGAGCCCATCTTCGCGGCTCGGGCGGGGATGATGCCCTGCCAGCCGAGCCCGCCCTGGGCGAAACCCGGCACCTCCTGGAGCTTGTGCGGCAGCACCCTGGTCAGCTCGCGCAGCCCGGGGACCTGGAACCCCTTGAAGGCGAGCGGGGCGAAGAGCATGTAGAGGCCCGACCAGTTGATCAGCCAGCCGATCACCCCGGTGAAGATCGGGATGGTGATCAGCGAGAGCCAGTGGACGTGGGCAGCCCAGTCCTCGAACCAGCTGGCCAGCGAATCCTGCCACTCCGGCGACATCCGAGCTCCTTCCGCCAGAGTTCCAGACCGTCAGTATGCGTACCCTACCCACACGCGAACGCAAACACCCTGAAGCGTCTGCCATTCGGGTTGGGCTAGTCGGTTGATGCCTCTGTCGCCGCACCGGGCGGGATCTCGTGGCTCGGGAGCCGGTCGAGATCCTCGGCATCGGCGAAGCAGGCGCGCGCGAAGTCCTGCCCGAACGGCGTCAGATGGATCGAGCGCCGCTTGATCCGGGCGCCGCCCTGGGCATGGATGGCCTCGAGCACGTCGGGCTGCGCCTCCACCACCTGATAGCGGATCAGCTCGCTGACCGGCTCCTCGGACTGCCACGCGAGACCCAGTCGGGTGAGGTTGTTCAGGTACTGCGGCACCAGCGACGGGTAGCGCACGCTGGCCTGCGCACCGATCATGGTCAGGCCCCGGGCGATCATCCGCGACCCACGCAGGTGGCCGATCACCCCGCCCTCGACGACGTCGACGGCCGGCTGCGGACCGTCCTTGAGCATCAGCACCAGGATCCGCGCCTCGTCGGGGGCCAGCTCGTTGAGGATGTTGACGAAGGCCGGGTGGCGGTCGTGCTCGTCCCACACGTCGCGCGAACGGCGCAGCAGCTCCTCGCCCGTACGCCGCAGCTGATCCGGACTCGTGCCCGGCTCGATCCCGTTGACCCGAGCGGCACGGCCCTCCATCGCCGCTCTCGCCGTCTCGGCGGCCGGGAGCGCATAGCGCTCCAGCAGGCCGGTGATCGGGTTGCCCGTGGCGACGCGCTTCGCGAAGCCGGTCACCTGGCGGGCGCTGGTCGCCACGTCCTCGGTGAGCCGCACCGCCTCGTTGGGGTCGACGACCGCCTTGGCGACCCTCCCCACCCCACGCGCGTACGTCCTCAGTCCCCAGCCCGCGGTGTGGGCCACCGTGACCGCGGAGATCCTGAGCAGGCCCGGGAGCACGTCGATCGTCCCGTCGACGAGGCCACCGCCCGGCGCCGGCGTGGGCATACGGTGCATCCCCTCACGGCCCTCGACGAGCTCCTCGGCCGGTGCGGCGTACGTCTCGGGCCGGCGTGCCCCCGGCTCGGTGTTGATGTGGAGGGCGCTCACAGCACGTTCCACCATTCGAAGACCGCCACGTGCAGGAACCCGCCCGCCAGGCCCATGATCGCCCCGTGGGCGTAGAGCAGCCACTCGTCCTCCTTGATCGCAGCTCTCATCATGTCAACGAAGGTCCTCGGAGGTAGGGCACGGCATCGGTCGGCGATCAGCCGCCGGATGTTGCAGGACTGCTGCTGGCTGAAGGCGGCGTCGCGCATCGGGGTGAGGGTGTACTCGACGGCCTGCTCGGCAACGGAGGAGCGGATCGCGTCGAACCTCCTGGTCCCGACCGCCACCCGGACCGCACCGTAGGCCGGACCGACCGCGGCGTCGACGGCGGGCTCGAGGGCCGCGGCGAGCATCTGCCGGGTGCGGTCGCCGGAGGGGCCGTTGAGGAGGTGCTCGCCGATGTGCTCGAGCGTGATCACGTCCTTGGCGATGTGCTTGCCGTAGACGTCGGAGGCCTGCCACTGCCGCTGGGCGAAGAGCGCCTGGATCTTGAACGGACCGATCCGCCTGGGCTCGGCGGGCTCGAAGATGAGCAACATGCCGAGCAGGTTGGTCGTCCAGCCGACCAGCACGCCGAGGATCGGCAGCAGCCACCAGATGTGGAAGGCCTGGTCGACGACGGCGACCGGGATGCCGAGCAGGAATCCGAAGACCGCACCGAAGACGACCATCATCCGGAGCTCGCGGGCACCGAAGTCCTTGAAGATCCGCACGATGATCGAGGGATCCTTCTCGAAGTTCTCGATCACCATGATCTTCGGGTCGAAGATCTGGTCGATGTGGTTGCCGATCTCGACGGTGACGTCGCGGACGACCGCGGGCAGCCGGTCCTGGACCCGCTGGATGACGACCGTACGCAGCGGGCGCGGCAGATCACGCCAGAAGCGGGGATGCTCACGCCACATGATCTCGTCGACGAGCAACGGGATCTCGGGGCGGAAGACGTCGACGATGTGGGCGGCGATCTTGTCGGGCTCGAGCTGCTCGTAGAAGTCGCGCGCGGTCGCCATCTGGGACAGCGCCCGGTCGACCGCGATGGAGCCCATCTTCGCAGCCCGCGCGGGCACGATCCCCTGCCAGCCGATCCCGCCGCGCAGGATGCCCGGGATCTCCTGGATCTTGCGTGGCAGCGAGCCGGCGATCTGCTTGAGCCCGGGCACGGTGATCCCGTGGAAGTGGATCGGCGAGAAGAGCATCCACAGACCCGACCAGTTGATCAGCCAGCCGATCACGGCGGTGAAGATCGGCACCGACCAGAACTCGAACCAGCTGAAGTCGTCTAGCAGGGAAAGCCCTGCCGAAATGGTGTTAGACACAAGACCTGACCTTCATTCCCTCATCCACGAGACCGCCCCAGGTGCACGCAGTGTCGTGGTCTCCCTGGCGCGAAAGGCTAGTGCACTGCTTGACAAGTTGGGGCAAAATGTCCACCGATCGATCTGATATCGATCCAAAACCATCGGGCAAGCGCGACGCGCGCAGCTACCGCGTTGAGCCTGGTTCGACGGGGGCGAGCCGGACGTCGTGGGCGATCGTCCCGCTCCGACCGATGGGGAGCATTCGGAACACCACCCTGCCATGAACGGCCTCGGCATCGACGAAACCGAAGTTGCGCGAGTCGGTGGAAGCGTTCCAGTTGTCGCCGAGCAGCCAGTACGCGTCCGGCGGGACGGTGATCCAGTCCTGCTCGACACCGGCGTCGGCAGACCAGGCCGGATTGTCGACCACATAGGTCCGCCGATCCCCCTCGGGCCGCACCAGCACGCGCGCATCAGGAGACACCGAGACCTGGTCGCCGGGCATCCCGATCACGCGCTTGAGGATCCGGGCGCCACCACCGGACACGGAGCTGGGAGCGTCCGTCTCGACGACGTCGAAGCGTTCGATCTCGTCATGGGTCCAGAACTCGAGGAACATCCGGTCCCCGTCTCGCAGCGTCGGCTCCATGCTGGTGCCGTCGACGGCGACAGAGAAGGCGAGAGCCGCGACCATCATCACGAGCGCAGCGAACGCCGTCACTCCGACACCCATCCCGCCCGCCGCGAGGAGCTTCTTCACGGCCGTGCACCCAACCCGGCAACAGGCTCGGTCACCTCGACGAGCTCGACGTCACCGTCGCCGAACCCGCCGAACGAACCGGCCGGGAGCAGCCGCAGCCACGCCGTGCCGGAGACGTCGGCCAGCGGCAGGAAGCCGAACGCACGGGAGTCGGTCGAGCCACCCCAGTTGTCCCCGAGGACCCACAGCGCGTCCGTCGGGACGGTCACCCAGGTTCCGGAGGCGGCACTCGGGTCGTACGTCCCGTCCGACCTGCAGCACAGGCCGACCTCTCCCCCGATCCGGGCCGGCCAGGCAGGGTTGTCGACCCGGAAGACGTCCTGCGACCCGGCAGGACTCACATAGACGACCGGCCGCTCGCCGCCGGCGATCGCGACCCGGTCACCAGGCAGCCCGATCACCCGCTTGACCACCTGCGAGCCGCCACCGAAGCGTTCCGGGCCGGGCTCGACGCCCTGGACCAGATCGAAACGCTCGATCTCGTCGTTGTGCAACGGGTCGAGCAGGATCCGTTCGCCGGAGGCGAGCGTCGGCTCCATGCTCTGGCCCTTGACCGTGAACGAGCCGAACAGCGCCGCCACGACGACGGTCATCGCGAGCAGGAACGCCACCAGCGCTACCCACCCCACCGTCGTTGCCGCAAAGCCGCGCTCGTCAGCGAACGGAGTTTTCAGAGACCTTCCAGACACAATCGGCCCCTCTTTCAGGCAGAGCAATGGCAGCGCAGCCAAACCCATGCAGGAATAGCCACACTTCATAGACATTTAGGGACAAATTGTCCAGATGTGCTTGACCGTAGCACGTGGCGCCCATCACAGTGTTGATGCCGCCCAGGGTATTAGGGCCTGCGGGCGGTGCACTTTTCTCGGGGTTCATCAGCCCGTGAGGGACGGGTCCAAAGAGGGAGCACATATATGAACAAGATGGGGCACACCAGTCTCGGCCGCTTCGCGGCCGTGACGCTGCCGGCGGCAGTCGTCTCCGCCGGCATGGGTTACGCGATGCTGTCCGGCATGGTCGGGGCGGTCATCTCGTCCACCGGCGGTTTCGACATGAGCACGAACCTCACCGCTGACGCACTGAAGATGCGCACCGGCGCTACCGAGATCGGCTCTGCCGGTAACAACCAGGGCACGATCTACGCTCAGACCGAGGGCTCTGTCGCCAACGGGCTCAACGTCGTGACGCCCGCGGTGGAGGTGCTCCCGGGGCTGAGCCTCAACCTGGGGATCACCTCGACCGACTCGGCGATCAACCTGGGCGACGTGGCGCTGAACGCTGCTTCGCTCAACACGCCGAGCGGCGCCACCATGGCCAACGTCACCCTGGGCCAGTCGCAGGCCGACGCCGGCTTCGACTCGGCCGGTCCGGGCTACGTGGCGGACGGCTTCGCTCTCCAGGCCGCGCAGACCTCTGGCCAGAGCGGCGAGCAGGTGCTGAACAACCTGTCGGCAAAGGCATACGCAGTCCAGCTGAGCTCGCTGAGCCTCGACAACCTGTCGATCAAGCTCAACCCGTAGCACTTCAACTCATCAGCCTGCAGCCGTTGGCGGGCGTTCCGGAGCGCCCGCCAACACCCTGCCCCAGCCTCGCCGGAGAAACCCATGCCTGACAAGACTCCTATCGACCCCGAAACACCCATCGCGAGCACCTCAGCCAGCGGCCCCGCTCCGCGCGGCTTCAAGGGTTTTCGCCGCACCCGCCCCTTCTGGGGAAGCCTGATCCTGCTGTGGTCGTCATGGTTGATCGGGTCCTCGATGCTCTCCAAGCAGCTCGACTTCACGATCTTCGCAGCCTTCGGCGACAGGACCCTCCCGCCGGTGCTGATCTCCTTCAGCATGGCTGCCGCGGCACTGATCGCGATGTTCATGCCGTCGCAGCGTACGTTCCCGGGGATCGTCTCGGTCGCGCTCGCGATCGCGGCCCTCCCGCTGGCCAACCTCGGCGGGCTCATCATCGGCACCGTCGCCGGCATCACCGGTGGCGCCCTGATCGTCGCCTGGACCCCCTACACCGAGGAGCAGCTGACCAAGATGGCCGAGAAGGACGCTCACAAGCGCGCCCGCAAGGAGGCCCGCAAGCTGGCCCGGAGCGGAGCGACCGCATGAGCCCCCGCGCCCGCCGCTTCGAGCGGCCCGACCCCTGGGGCGAAGAGCCCGGCATGCGCAGCGCATGGGGTCGGCTCACCGGTCGTCTCTACCGAGGCGCGTACGCCGCCATCGACCGCGCCGCGGAGCAGTCGGCGCAGATGCACGAGGAGGCGGAGTCCGTACGCCGCGGCAGCCGGAAGCGCTCGCTGCCGCTGATGATCCTCGGGAGCGCCGCCCTCCTCGCGATGTTCGGCGCCGTCTCGCAGAACGCCCTGGCGGTCAACTTCACCACTGGGAACTCCAAGTTCAGGCTCTACTCCAACTACCTCGACGCAGAGCACGCGGCGGGCTATCTCGCCCCGACCAGCCGCCAGGGGTCCACGGACTGCGACGCCGACACCGCCGACGTACAGGCTCAGTGCGGGGTCACCGAGCTCGGCATCCACCAGGCCAAGCTCGCCGGGCTGTGCGGGATCGCCACCGAGAACATCCCGCTCGTCGGTAACTACTCGCTGATGATCACCGCCGGCGACGACGTCCCGGACAGCTACAGCGGCGCATCGATCCCGACCGGCACCACCACCGACCCGAACACGGGCAAGCTGACCAGCGGGAGCCTGGCGAACGCGATCTCTGCGACCAACCTGTACCTCAACTCCGATGCGCTCAGCGGCTACGGGAACAAGATCTCCGGGATGAACCTCGGCCAGTCGGCCGAGACCGTCGGCGACTCGGCCGGCCTCGCCTTCGAGGGCAACGCCAACCAGCTGCCCAAGGCGGGCGCCTTCGGCCTCTACGCCCGCCAGCTCAACGTGGCCGGCCTCAACGGCAACAGCTACGGGCTCAACCTCAAGGGCAACATCACGCTGCCGGACCTGAACATCAGGGTCGTGCCCGGAGCCAGGACGCAGGCCGACTGCTCATGACCAACTCACTGACAGACGACCTCGGCTTCTCGACCGACCCCGCGCCGGAGAGCGCGCACCGTCGCAACCGGCTCGGCGCGTTCCTCGCGGCCGCCCGTTCGTGGTTCCGTGCGTGGCGACGTACGCGTCCCTTCTGGGGTGCGTTGTGGCTCATCGTGGCCGGTGCCTGGATCATCTACTGGATGTCCTTCGACATCGGCATCGCCCTGACCGGCGGCTGGTCCTACTCCGCCGGCTACGTCATGGGCGGATCGCTGATCATGTTCGGACTGGTCACCTGGCTGGCACCGCACTACAAGTCGCTGTCGGGGGTCGTCGCGTTCCTGATCGCACTCGGCGCCTTCCCCACCGCCAACCTGGGCGGCTTCGTCGTCGGCTCGGTCCTCGGCATCATCGGCGGCTCGATGGTCTGGTCCTGGGGCGAGAAGCAGCCGCGCCCGGCCAGGCGCGCCACCTCCGGCGGATGATCGGCGGTGTCCCACGATCTCACCGTCGGCAGGCAACGCCTCGTCGTGATCACCGCGATCGCGCTCATCATCATGTCCTCGGCGCTGTGGCCCTCGGGCGGCGACCGGGCTGAGGCGAACAGCCAGAACGACAGCTATCAGCCGTTCCGGTGCGACCAGCCCGGAAGCAGCGACCCGCAGCAACGACGGCAGGTCGTGCCCCTCAAGAACGCCGGCGACAACGGCAGCTTCCAGAGTCGCACCTTCGGCACCCGGATGTTTCCCTGCCTGTCGGGGACGCGATGGCTCCTGACCGCGGGTGAGCCGAACGGGAGCAGCACCACCAACGTGGCCGCCGATGTCCGCGGCATCTATACCAACACCAGCGGCGGGGACTGCGACAGCAACAAGGGGTTCACCTACTACTACGCCGCCACGGGCAACATGTGTCTCTTCCAGATCGCCTTCAGCGATCTCGTCTTCCGCAGCAACGTCGCCTCGTTCGGTGCGCCGGTGCTCACCGCGCGGTCGTCGACGGCGCCCGCTCCCACCGCGAAGGTGCCGCACGTCCTTCGCATCGCCCCGGACGGTCCGTTCACCGTCGGCGGCCCCGGCGTGAAGACGAACCTGCTGACCACGGGCGACTCCTGGGTGGCGATCCCGTGGCGGACGGTCACCAACCTGGCCGGCATCCTGATCATCGCCGCCGGGCTGACCACGACCTCCCAGAAGAACACCATCTGCACGGCCGGGTGGAACGGCGACGTGTGCCGGATGCGGATCCGTACGCTCGCCGGCGACGGCACCGGTGGCTGGAACGACCTGGTCACCGCGATCCTCAGTGGTCTGGCGGCCGGTGGCGACTACAACCTGCTGGCGGTGAACCTGGAGTTCTACTACCTGTTCACCCACGACAACGACGCGACCAAGGACCCGTACGTCTACCCACCGGGCGGCACCACGAACCCGCTCAACTCGATCCAGCTCCCCAACACGACGATCACGGTGACCGCAGAATGAGCACGTACGGGACACGATGGCGCCGCATGGTCGCGGCGACGACGGTGGGTCTCGGCCTGCTCGGAGCGATGGTCGTGGCGATGGGCTCCTCCGCGTCCGCGGTCTTCAACCCGACGCTGACGATCAACAACGGCAGCTCGACGTTCTCCTCGAGCCGCATCCACGCCGCCGACGCGGCGTTCGGCACGGCGCTGGTGCAGACCCAGGCGTCCGCCAGCAGCGGAGGCGACTGGACACCGGTGCTGCGCGCCGGCTTCGCCTCCGCGACGATGAACGGCTTCTGCCTCTCCCGGGTGGAGGACGTCGGGGCGCTCGGCAGCTACACGATCAGGCTCACCGCCGGGGACGACGACCAGACGACCAATGAGATCAGTGCTCAGAGGGTCGCCTTCGACATCACCCAGCTCCGGGCCGCGTCATCGCCCGGCGTCAATCTGCAGGGCACCGCTCAGATCGGGCTCGCCACCACCGACCTGACGACCAATCCGGGCACCGCGCCCTACGCCGCGAACCCGATGGGCGTGCCCCAGGGGTTCGACGCGAAGTGGTACCAGACCAGCGGCAACGGAGGCCACAACAACGGCCAGGGATTCACCGGTATCGACGCGACCGTCGCCAACCTCAACTCCGTCTACGGCGACGTCCGGCAGGCTCAGATCGAGGGTGAGGTCACCTTGCCGAACCTGGAGATCGAGCTGCTTCCGGGCAACCAGTCCTGCAAGGCCGCGGCTCAGGCGGGGACGTTCCCGAACTGAAACCCTCACACACCGGCCGACCGCCCCGGGGCTGTGTAGATCTCGACACGCTCACGAGCTCGCTCCTGCGTCGCGATCTCGTGGCTCACCGAAAATTGGAAGGACCCGGTGGGTCCGTCTCGGGTCGGCTCCACCGGGTCCGCCGCGCGTGCCCCGACCATATGGGGGTTGGTCCGACACTCGCGGCTTACTCATCAGTATGGGGGTATCGAACCAACATCGGTTTTAACCAAAATCCACAACTCGCCAACAAATCTGTCAAGCGATCAGTAGGAAAGGCGCTACCTCTGCTGCCGCCGCCAGACCACGATCGCCTGACCTGGCGGCGCCTGACGAACCGCAGGAAGCCTGCTGGCCGGGCTCTTCTGTTCCGGCGCCGTCGACAGCGCCTGGGCGAGCGCCTCGCGGGTCGCCGCCAGCTCGTGCAGCAGTTCCTCGTTGCGCCGCCGCAGGGCATCGACGTGCTGCTCGAGCGCCAGGATGCGGCGCACACCCTCGATGCCGATGCCGGCCGCGGTCAGGTCGGCGATCGAGCGCAGCAGCTCGATGTCGTGGAAGGAGTAGCGTCGCCCGCCACCCCCGGTGCGACCGGGGGTGATCAGGCCCATCCGCTCATAGGTGCGCAGCGTCTGCGGGTGCAGCCCGGTCAGCTCCGCGGCCACGCTGATGACGTAGACCGCGGCATCCGGGGACGGGCTGCTGAATCCGTCGCTCATCATCACTCCTCGAGAAGAGACGTACGCAGTGGCTTGCCGGCCATCGCGGCCCGATAGGCCTCGACGGCCGCCTTGGCGTCGGCATCGAGCACCGCCGGGATCTGCACCTCGACGGTCGCGAGCAGGTCACCCACGGTGCCGTCAGCGCGCCTGAACCCCTTGCCGCGGACCCGGAACGTACGACCGTTGGGGGTCCCTGCGGGGATCCGCAGCGTCACCGGCGAGCCGGACAGGGTCGGCAGCTTGGCCTCCGCGCCGAGCGCCAGCTCGTCGAAGCCGACCGGCACGTCGATGGTGAGGTTGTCGTCCTTTCGGCCGAAGACACGGTGCGGCGTGACGTGCACGGTGACGTAGAGGTCACCGGCCGGGCCGCCGTTCTCACCCGCGGCGCCCTTGCCCTTGAGCCGGATCCGCTGACGGTCCTTGACCCCGGCCGGGATGCGCGCCTGGATGGTGCGCGCGGAGGTGCCGCGGCCGGAGCCGTGGCAGGTCGGGCAGGCCTCGTCGTAGATCAGCTGACGGCCACCGCAGCGCGGGCAGGTCTCGTTCATCGAGAACGCTCCGCCGACGGAGTTGACCACATAGCCCGCACCCTCGCACTCGGGGCAGACCCGCGGCTTGGTGCCAGGCTTGCCCCCGGTGCCGTTGCAGTCGGGACAGGCGGCGTCGGAGGTCAGCCGCAGCGAGATGGTCACGCCGTCGAGCGCATCGGTGAACCCGATCGTGGCGCTCGTCTCGACGTCGGCCCCCTTGATCGGCCGAGCCCTCGGGGCCGTACGCCGCCCACCGAAGCCTCCACCGGCACCACCGCCGAACAGGTCGCCGAACATGTCACCGAGCCCGCCGGTCTGAGCACCGCCACCACCGAAGAGATCCTCGAAGTTGTAGCCGCGACCGCCTCCACCGAAGCCACCCGGGAAGCCGCCGGTGGCACCGAGGGTTCGCACCTCGTCGTACTTCTTGCGCTTCTCGGCGTCGCCGACGACGTCGTAGGCCTCGGCGACCTTCTTGAACTTCTCGTGCTTGGCCTCGTCGCCCGGG
Organism: Nocardioides sp. NPDC057767; assembly: GCF_042798275.1. Taxonomy (NCBI): domain Bacteria; kingdom Bacillati; phylum Actinomycetota; class Actinomycetes; order Propionibacteriales; family Nocardioidaceae; genus Nocardioides; species Nocardioides sp. NPDC057767. The sequence goes on from NZ_JBHVKJ010000056.1 coordinate 38,973, forward strand.
TTGGAGTCGGGGTGGTTGGCCCGCGCGAGCTTGCGATAGGCCTTCTTGATGTCGTCGCTCGAGGCGTCCTTCTTGACACCCAGCTCGGCGTAGTAGTCCTTGTTGATCCAGTCCGGCCGGATCCCGTCGTTCTCAGCCACCTAGCCCCTCCTCCCTTCTTCTCGGTGGTCGAGCCTGCCGGTCTCCCGGCAGTCGGCGTCGACGCCACCCTGCGGCCGATCGAGGCCGACGACCTGTGAGCGAGATCAACGAGCGGGTGCTGGCCTGGACC
>NZ_JBHVKJ010000057.1:0-35950 GCF_042798275.1 Nocardioides sp. NPDC057767
GGTCATGACGGGCCGACTCGGCGATGGATCTCGTCAGTTTGCGCCGACTCGACAACCTCAGGACAACGCTTCGGCCGCCTCGAGCCACTCCAGCTCGAGCTCGTCCTTCTCAGCAGCGAGCTGATCCAGCTCGGCGCTCAGCTCAGCGAGCCGGGTGTAGTCGTTGACGGCCTCGGCCATCGCGAGCTCGAGCTTCTGCTGCTGCTCGCCGATCCGCTCGAGCTGCTTGTCGATCCGGGCGATGACCTTCTTCGCGGCTCGTTCCTCGGCTGAGCCGGCCTTGGCCTTCACCGCGCCCGCCGGTGACGTCTCGGCCGACCCGAGCGACGCCTCGGCCTGCGGGGCCGACGCCTCGGCAGGGATCGGCAGGCGGCGTTCGAGGTACTCGTCGACACCCCGCGGCAGCATCGAGATCTGGCCGTCGCCCAGGAGCGCCCAGACGGAGTCGGTGACGCGCTCGAGGAAGTAGCGGTCGTGGGAGACCACGATCAGCGTGCCCGGCCAGGCGTCGAGGAAGTCCTCGAGGACGTTGAGCGTCTCGATGTCGAGGTCGTTGGTCGGCTCGTCGAGCAGCAGGACGTTCGGCTCGGTCAGGAGCAGGCGCAGCAGCTGGAAGCGGCGGCGCTCACCACCGGAGAGGTCGCCGATGCGGGTGACCAGCTTGTCGCCGGTGAAGCCGAAGCGCTCGAGCATCGAGGTCGCCGAGAGCTCCTGCCCGTCCGTCGTCTTGGTGACCCGCCTGATCGACTCCACCGTCGGCAGCACCCGGGCCTCGGGGTCGAGGTCGTCGAGCTGCTGGGTCAGGTGCTGGAGGGCGATGGTGCGGCCGTGGCGTACCTTCCCGGCTGCAGGCGCCAGGGAGCCGTCCAGCAGGGACAGCATGGAGGTCTTGCCGGCGCCGTTGACGCCGACGATGCCGATCCGGTCGCCCGGGCCGATCCGCCAGGTGGCGTGCGACAGCAGCTGCCGCTCACCGCGGAACAGGTCGACGTCCTCGACGTCGATGACGTCCTTGCCCAGCCGCTGGGTCGCGAACTTCTGCAGCTCGAAGCGGTCGCGCGGCGGAGGTACGTCCTCGATGAGCTGGTTGGCGGCGTCGATGCGGAACTTCGGCTTCGACGTACGTGCCGGGGCACCGCGGCGCAGCCAGGCCAGCTCCTTGCGGACCAGGTTCTGGCGGCGTACCTCCGAGGCGGCCGCCTGGCGCTGACGCTCCGCCTTGGCGAGCACGAAGGCTGCATAGCCGCCCTCGTACGCGTCGACGGCCCCGTCGTGGACCTCCCAGGTGAACTGGCACACCGCGTCGAGGAACCAGCGGTCATGGGTGACCACGACGAGGGCGGAGGCACGCGCCGCCAGGTGCGAGGCGAGCCAGGCCACGGCCTCGACGTCGAGATGGTTGGTGGGCTCGTCGAGCACGATCAGGTCGTGCTCCCCGAGCAGCAGCTCGGCCAGCGCGCAGCGTCGACGCTCACCACCGGACAGCCCCATCACGGAACGGTCGAGATCGATCCCAGCCAGGAGCTGCTCCACGATCTCGCGCAGCGCGGGTACGGCGGCCCACTCATGGTCCGAGCGACCACCGAGCACCGCCTCGCGGACGGTGTGGGAGTCGACGAGCTGGTCACCCTGGTGCAGGAACCCCACGAGCAGGCCACGCTGGCGCGAGACGCGACCGGAGTCGGGCTCCTCCAGTCCGGTCATCACCTGCAGCAGCGTCGTCTTCCCGTCACCGTTGCGGCCGACGATGCCGACCCTCATCCCCGCGCTGATGCCGAGGGAGACGTCAGAGAGGAGGGGCCGGATGCCGTAGGCCTTGGAGACGTGCTCGAGGTTGAGGAGGTTCGCCATATCGCCTCCCATTGTCCCCGAGGGCGGTGAGACAGCCTGCATCGCGGCGGCCATCCAGCGGCACACCGGGCGGACAAAGCGCCGCTGACCTGCCTAGACTCCATGCAATGGTCGAGAAGACGCTCCGCGAGCACCCCCACGGCTCGCGACAGATGATCCTCGAAGCGGCGCTCCGGTTGGCGGCCGAGCGCGGCTATGTCGGGACGACGATGGCGCTGGTCCGACGCGCGACCGGTCTCCCGCCGTCTTCGCTCTACTGGCACTTCCCGAACAAGGACCAACTTCTCGCCGAGGCGCTCGAGCACGGCTACACCCGCTGGCACCGGGCCGTCCCCCGATGGGAGGAGACGCCCAGCAGGGGCGACCTGCGCGAACGGCTGCTGGCCAACCTCCGGCGTACGACCTCGGACACCCGCGACGCCAGTGCCGACTGGTGGCGGATGGGCCTGATGCTCGCCCTCGAGTCCGGGCCGACGGTCGGCGACGGCCCGCGCCAGCGCTTCCTCCAGATCCGCACCCAGACGCTGGCCGGCTTCGAGCTGTGGTGGTCCGAGGCGGTCGACCTTCCGCCTGCCCACATCGAGACCCTCGCCCGGCTGACCCTCGCGGCCCACGACGGCCTCTTCATCCACGTCCAGACCGATGCGTACGCCGAGCTCGACCCGCTCCGGCAACGGCTCGCCGACGGGCTGGCCGAGGTCGCGGGCCACCTCCGGAAGCAGGACCCGACGACCGTGCCGGAGGACGTGGAGCTGCCGCCGGCGACGTACGAGGGCCGGGGCAGCAGCCGCGAGAAGCTCGTCGCGGCCGCGCTGGAGGTCGCCGCGGAGAGCGGCTACGAGGGCGCCTCGATCAGCCGGATCTGCGCGGCAGCCGAGCTGCCGGCCTCCTCGGTCTACTGGCACTTCGCGAACAAGGACGACCTGTTCTCGGCGGCGGTGGACGACTCGTACCGCGTTTGGAGCAGCGCTCAGTCCTCGTGGCAGCCGCCGAGCGCGGAGTGCGACTGGCCGAGCGAGCTCCCTCGGATGCTGAAGCCCTTGGTGGCCAGCCTCCGTCGCCTTCCCCCGTTCCTTCGGATCGGCCTCATGCTGGTGCTTCCCAAGCGGCCCGAGCCGCTGCCCGGCCGCGACCGGTTCCTCGCCGTACGCCTCCAGGCGCGCGACGACTTCGCCGGCTGGTTCCGCGGAGCTCTCGGCGACGACGGCGCGGATCACGCCGAGGACATGGCCGCGCTACTGCTAGTGATCGCAGACGGACTTCTCTTCGCCGAGGCCCTCGACAGCGCCGACATGCCACCGGCCACGACCTCGGAACTGCTGGCGCGACTGGTCACGGCGACGCCGATTCATGCACAGATGAGCCACTGACCTACTACCGTAGATCCACAGAGGATCTACGACGCTAACGGTCGAAAACGTATGGAAATATGTGCCGTGTCATCTATTTCCGCAGGTCAGGAATGAGATTTATCCAACATTTCCGCCACAACCTCCGGAACGATCGTTACAGTGACTGCTGTCACAGAGAGTCCGAGCCACCAGATCCCCCCGTGTGGTGCGCCTCTGTCTCAGTTAAGGAGATCCCCCCATGAGCGTCTCTGCTATCCCCACCCTGGCTAGTCAGCACGACCATGAAGGTGCCCCGAGGACGACCTCCTCGGCGACCCCGTCTGCGACGAAGGCCCTCCAGATCCTGGAGGCATTTCTCGGAGCCGGCCCGAAGCTCGGTGTCAGCGAGATCGCACGCACCGCGGGCCTACCCAAGTCGACCGCATTCCGCCTCCTGCGCCACCTCGAGCAGAGCGGATACGTCGAGCGCACCGGCCGCCACTATGTGCTCGGACGTCGACTCTTCGAGCTCGGCAACGCCGTGCAGATCTGCCGACCACAAGGCATCCGCGAGACCGCGATGCCGCATCTGGCCGAGCTCTACGTGGCCACCGGCAAGACCGTTCACCTCGCCATCCTCGAGGGCACCGACATCGTGATCCTGGAGAAGATCACCGGCCGCGGTGGCATCCAGCCCGACACGTACGTCGGCGGGCGAGCGCCCGCGGCCTGCACCGCCGTCGGCAAGGCGATCCTCTCCTTCAGCGACCGCAACCACATCGCGGCCGTGCTGGAGTCGGGCCTGGTGAGGCGCACCCGCCACTCCCACGGCGACCCGGCGAAGTTCCTCGCCGAGCTCCGCCGCACCAACAGCGAGCGCATCGCCTTCGACCGCGAGGAGGCCCAGCTCGGCATCGTCTGCGCCGCGGTCCCGATCATGATCGAGGGCCGGGCGATCGCCGCCGTATCCGTCTCCGGCAGCGCCGCCGGCTTCAACGCCGCCAGCATCACCCGGCACCTGCGCCGCGCCGCCGCCGCGATCTCCGACGAGGTCGTCTCCAACGCCGCCTGACCTCCCGCCGAGGCGTCACGTACGTCGGCCGAGGCGTCGGCTAGGTCGGTCGAGCCGTCATACGCTGACATCTCGACCGTCCTACCTGACGCCTCGGCAGGGTCGGGTCAGTAGGTGACGACGTGGGCGCCGGCGACCGGGCCGGGAGCGGTCCAGACGCGGTCGTAGGCCTTGGTCTGCATCGCTCCGGCGATCTCACGGGCGTGGGCGGCGTCGCGGCACAGCATCAGGACCGTCGGGCCCGAGCCGGAGAGCTGGACGGCGAGAGCGCCGGCCTCCTCCCCGTCGGCGAAGGTCTGGGCGAGGTCGGGACGGAGCGCGAGCGCAGGAGCCTGCAGGTCGTTGCTGAGCACCTCGGCGAGGAGATCGGGGTCGCCCTTCTCCAGCGCCATGAGGAGGCGCTCGGGAACCTGCGGGTCGCCGATCTCGCCGGCATGCTCGTCGAAGGCGCGGTAGACCGAAGGCGTGGAGAGCCCCTGCGCGTTGCCGACCGCGACCCACCACCAGGCGCCGTTGTCGGTGACCGGCTCGACGATCTCGCCGCGGCCGCCGCCGATGGCGGTGGCGCCGACGAGCGCGAAGGGTACGTCGGAGCCCAACTGCCCCGCCAGGCTCAGCAGATCCTCGTCGGAGGTCTCCAGCGACCACAGCCGGTCGAGGGCGACGAGCGTCGCGGCAGCGTCGGCCGAACCACCGGCGAGGCCGCCGGCGACCGGGATACCCTTGTGGATCTCGACCCTCGCCGCCTTGTCGACGCCGTGGTGGGCGGCGAGAGCCTTGCCGGCCCGCACGACGATGTTGTCGTCCCCGGTCGGGACCTCCCCGAGCGCGATGTGGTCCTCCGCGGTGACCGCGACCTGCCACTCGTCGGCCTCACTCACGGTGACGTCGTCGTAGAGCCCGATCGCGTGGTAGACGGTCGCCAGCGGGTGGAACCCGTCCTCCCGGACCGGCCCCACGCCGAGGTGCAGGTTGAACTTCGCGGCCACGCGGACGGTGATCGTCATGAGGGAACCCTTTGAAGCGATTCGGTGATGCGTACGAAGTCGGCGATGGTCAGCGACTCCCCACGCGCCAGCGGGTCGATGCCGGCCGCGACGAGCGCCTTCTCGGCCGCCTCGGCAGAGCCGGCCAGCGGCTTGAGTACGCCGCGCAGCGCCTTGCGACGCTGCGCGAACGCGGCGTCGACGACCGCGAACACCTCCTCGCGGGAGACCTCGGTCGACGGCGGCTCGCGGTGACTCCAGTAGACGAGACCGGAGTCGACGTTGGGGGCCGGCCAGAAGACGTTGCGGCCGATCGCTCCGGCGCGGCGTACGTCGGCGTACCAGGCGGCCTTGACCGAGGGGACGCCGTAGACCTTGGAGCCGGGCTTGGCGGCCAGCCGGTCGGCGACCTCGGCCTGCACCATGACCAGCCCGTGACGCAGCGAGGGCAGCAGGGACATCAGGTGCAGCAGGACCGGGACCGAGACGTTGTAGGGCAGGTTGGCGACCAGGGCCGTGGGCGGCGGGCCGGGGACGGAGTCGACACGGAGGGCGTCGGCGCGGATCAGGCTGAACGCGTCGGCCTGGTCGGGGGCGTACTCCTGGATGGTCCGTGGCAGGCGCTCGGCCAGGACCTCGTCGATCTCGATCGCGGTCACCTGTGCGCCGGTCTCGAGGATGGCGAGGGTGAGCGACCCGAGGCCGGGGCCGACCTCCACGACGACGTCGGAGGCGCCGACGCCGGACTCGCGCACGATCCGGCGCACCGTGTTGGCGTCGATGACGAAGTTCTGTCCACGCTGCTTGGTAGGGCGCAGATCGAGCTCGGATGCGAGCGACCGCACCTCCGCCGGGCCCAACAGGCGCGGCGGGGTGCGGTCGGTCATGGGTACAGACTATGGCCCGAAGGCCGAAACAGCCCTACTGCGGCAGGCCGAGCTGCTGCGAGCAGTGCGGCCAGGAGCCGTAGCCACCGTTGGCGTCGCGCACCTTGGTCGCGATCGCGATCTGGGTCTCACGGCTGGCCTCGTGCGGGTAGCCGGAGCCACCGTAGGCCTGCCAGGTCTGCAGGTTGAACTGCAGGCCGCCGTAGTAACCGTTGCCCGTGTTGATCGCCCAGTTGCCACCGGACTCGCACTGCGCGAGCTGGTCCCAGACGGTGCTGCCGCCGGCGAAGTTGGCCGCAGGGGCCTCCTTCTCCTTGGTGCCGACCTTGACGATGCGCGGCTCGGCCTCCTCGATCACGTTCTGCTCGAGGACCTTCTTGGCGACGGCCTGACCGTTCTTGTAGAAGACGCGGTAGGTCACCGAACGGAGTCCGTCGGAGCCCTCGTCCACGACCTCGGTCTCGCCTTCGTACATCGTGGAGTCCTCGCGCTCCTCGACCGGCGCCTCGACCTTCTCGCGGGCGACCTTGCGGATCTTGGCGGAGAAGTCGGTGAAGACGATCCTCTGACCGGTCTTCAGGGCCTCGTCGGAGGCCGGGGAGACCTTGTCCCGGCGCTCGAGCTCGACACCGAGGTCTTCGAGCGCGTCGCCGACGGTCAGCGCGGTCACGCTGACCTTCTTGGTCTTCTCCCCGGCCAGCGCGACCTTGACGGTCTTCGGCGTGATGACGTCGAGCGACATCCCGTCGCGACCGATGTAGGCGCCGCGGCTGGTCGAGAGCTCGGCCCGGTCGTAGTCACGACCCAGCTCGGCGAGAGCACCGCCGACGGTCGTGGCGGTCACCCAGTGGTCCTGGGACTTGCCGTCGACCTCGAGGCTCAGCTGCCGGGCGTAGCGGACGCTGATGGCGCTGCCGTCCTCGACCTCGGTGTCGACCGACGGGGCGACCGCGTCACGGGCGCCGATCTCGATGCCTTGCGCCTCGAGGACCTCGCCGACGGTGTCGGCGTGGACGCTGACGTCCTTGGCCTTGCCGTCGACCGAGAGGATGACGTCGGTCTGGGAGGACTTGACCCCGTACGCGGTGCCGCCTGTGGCGACGACTGCGGCGGCGAGTCCGCCGACCAACAGGGCCTTACGGCGACGAGTAGATGCGATGTTGCGAACCCATGAGGTGGTGCTGCTGACGGGCACAATGCTCCGATGTTCGTGCTCCCCGGGCACGGGCGAACGATGTTGCGAGATCTGAGATCTGCGCGCTGAGGCCCACCCCCAACACCGTCCGGATCTATCCCGATCCCGGCTTTTCGCCGACCAGCGGACCAAATCCAGTCGGTTAAATGCAAGTCAGCCGCTCATTCCGCAGGCAATGACAAGCGTGCAATTCCGGGATCAAATGCGCGTCACAAAACGTTGTGACCACCTCCGAAAGCGAATGACAAGTGTGCGATTCATCACGGCAAAATCGCAGGTCAAGCGGGTTGATCCGGCTGCATGTCGTAATCCCGCCACGAAATATCGTGCCCTCTGGCCAATAGGCGACAAATCCTTTACAGGTAACTGCGTTGCTTGGTGTTGTACTCCGAAGCCATCTCTGTCGTGATGGCCCGTCGTGCCGGTCGGTTCTCGGGAAGGCAGATGTGCGCGATGTCACCAGACTCCGGAGGAACGATGAACAAGCGCGTTTTCAGCGCCCTCGCCGCAATTGCGGTCGCGGGAGTGACGCCGGTTGTCCTCTCCCCCTCGACGGCCAGCGCCGCCGAGGAGAACAGGACCCCGGCTTCCGCCAGCGTGAAGCAGAAGATCGACAACAAGCCAGATGCACTCCACACCAAGCGCACCGAGCTGAAGCAGGCCGCTGCCGAGGCCCTCGTCACGGGTGAGAAGTCGACCGTCACCAAGAACGGCAGTGAGGTCGTCAAGCTGGGCAAGGGCGACAACGCCCGCTGGGTCGAGCACCAGCCGACCGAGAAGTCCCAGCTGCTCAGCTTCCTGGTGGAGTTCGGTGAGGGCGGCAACCCGGCATTCCCCGACAACACCTCGGGCCCGCTCCACAACGAGATCGAGGCCCCGGAGGAGGGCGACAACTCCACCTACTGGGAGCCCGACTTCTCGCGGGATCACTACCAGAACATGTTCTTCAACGAGGACCCGAGTGCGGAGTCGTTCCACAACGTCTACAAGGAGATGTCGAGCGGCCGCTTCGACCTCAAGGGTGACACCAGCGACTGGGTGAAGCTTCCGCACGCCGCGTCCTACTACCAGAGCGAGACCGGCGACGAGACCGCGTCCTCGATGAAGAACTTCATCCAGGACAGCGCCAACGCCTGGTACGACTCCCAGAAGGCCGCCGGCAAGACCGACGCCGAGATCGTGTCCTACCTGAAGGACTACGACATCTGGGACCGCTATGACATCGACGGCGACGGCAACTTCAACGAGGCCGACGGCTACATCGACCACTTCCAGGCGATCCACTCCGGCGAGGGCGAGGAGGCCGGCGCCGACCCGTGGGCCATCTGGTCGCACCGCTGGGCCGCGAACGCCTCCGGCTCCGAGGGTCCGTCGAACTTCCCGAAGGTCGGCGGCGTACAGATCGGCAACACCGACATCTGGATCCGTGACTACACCACGGAGCCGGAGAACGGCGGTCTGGGCGTCTTCGCGCACGAGTTCGGCCACGACCTCGGTCTGCCGGACTTCTACGACACCGCCGGTGGCGAGAACGGCACCGGCTTCTGGACCCTGATGAGCTCCGGCTCGTGGCTGGGTCACGGCGACGGCGCGATCGGCACCACCCCGAACCACATGGGCGCCCCGGAAAAGCTCTTCCTCGGCTGGCTGAACTACGACACCGTCGATGCCGGCACCGCCAAGAAGCTCACGCTCGGCCCGTCGTACCACGACACCGGCGCCAAGACGCCGCAGGCGCTGATCGTCAACCTGCCCGACGGTGCGGCGACGTACGACGCGGGCGAGGGTTCCTCCGGGCGCTCGTTCCTCTACTCGGGCAAGGGCGATGACCGTACCGCCACCGCCGTCAGCCCGTCGATCGCCGTCCCCGCGGGCGGCACGCTGTCGGCGAAGGTGAAGTACGACCTCGAGGCGGAGTACGACTTCACCTTCCTGGAGGCCTCCACCGACGGCGGCACCACCTGGTCGACGCCGCTGGCGACGAACCTGTCCTCGGCCGAGTACAACAACGGCATCCACGGCACCTCGGACAGCTCCTGCACCGGCAACTGCGCGACCAAGGACCCGGTCGAGTGGACCGACCTGACCGCCGATCTGTCGGCGTACGCCGGTCAGAACGTGAAGCTCCGCTTCCGCACCAGCAACGACGGTGGCCTGCACTACTACGGCTTCGCGATCGACGACCTGGCCGTCGGCTCGGCCTACACCACGGACTTCTCGTCCTTCGACGGCTGGACGGTGAACAAGTACTTCGAGCTCACCGATGGCACCTACACCCTGCCGTACAAGCACTTCTACATCGCCGAGAACCGGCAGTACAAGGGCTACGACAAGACCATGGCGACCGGCCCGTACAACTTCGGCTACGCGAACTCCGCGCCCGACAAGGTCGACCACTACCGCTACCAGGACGGCATGCTGGTCTGGTACCAGAACGGTCTGTACAGCGACAACAACACCTCCGCCCACCCCGGCGGCGGTCAGGCGCTGATCGTCGACTCCACGGTGTCCGCTCAGAAGTGGTCCAACGGCACCCTGACCCGCAACCGGATGCAGGGGTACGACTCGACCTTCGACGTCGACAGGAAGGACGCTCTCAACCTGGAGCACGACTTCCTCGACCCGAAGACGGGCGCGTTCATCAGCCGCGAGTCGCTCTCGGTTCCCGCCACCAGGTCGGTCACCGCGTTCATCGACTCGAGCGAGACCGCCTACTGGAACCCCGCCAACCCGCGGCACTCCACCAAGACGGCCGGCTCCGGTGTGAAGATCGAGGTGCTCTCCTCCGACGAGAAGGCCGGCATCATGAAGATCAGCGTCTCCTGACCTGACTCGATCAGCCCCGCTGGTCGAGCCTGCGAGCCCTAGCGAGCGGTGTCGAGACCAACACAGTCGAATGTGTTGGTCTCGACACGCCTCCGCCTAGCGGCTCCGGCGGCTCGACCAGCGGGGCTCGCGCTTTACCAGGTGCCGCCGAAGGCGGTCTCGGTGTTGGTGTTGACGGCGTTGCAGAGCGTCTCGAGGTCGTCACCGCGCACAGCGGCCATCACCCGCATCGTGGCCGGGATCATGTAGCTGGAGTTGATCGCGCCGCGGTGGGGATGGGGCGTCAGGAAGGGGGCGTCGGTCTCGACCAGGATGCGGTCCTGGGGCGTGATGGCGAGGGCGTCGCGGAGGTACTGGGCGTTCTTGAACGTCACCGTGCCGGCGAAGGAGAGGTAGGCCCCGCGGTCCAGGCACTGCCGGGCGAACTCGGCGTCGCCGGAGAAGCAGTGCATCACCCAGCGCTCCGGCGGCCCGACGCTGTCGATCACCTCGAGCACCGCCTGGTGGGCGTCGCGGTCGTGGATCATCAGGGTCTTGTCGAGGCGCTTGGCGATGTCGATGTGACGCCGGAACGAGTAGGCCTGGGTCTCGCGGCCGTCCTCGTCGGTGCGGAAGAAGTCCATCCCGGTCTCCCCCACCACGCGCACCTTGTCGTGCGCCCCGGCGAGCTTCTCGATCTCGTCGAGCGCCGCCTCGAGGTCGGGCTGGCGAGGAGCGTCGTTGGGGTGGAGCGCGACGCCGGCGACCATGTTGTCGTACGTCTCGGCCGCATCGACCGCCCAGCGCGCACCGGGCAGGTCGCAGCCGATCTGGACCACCCTGGTCACGCCCACCGCCGCCGCCTGGGCGAGCGCCTCCGCGACCGGGAGGCTCTCCTCGCCGCGGACGATGTCGAGGTGGGTGTGGTTGTCGACGACCGGTGCGGGCAGTGGCTCGGGTGCCGGGGCGAAGCTCATGCTCACCAGTCTTCTACACGCTCTTGTGGACGAGGTCGTAGACCTCGCGTTTCGGTACGCCGGCGAGCTTGGCCACCTCGGCGATCGCCTCTTTCCTGGTGCGGCCCTCGCCCTCCAGGTCGGCCACGGCCGCGCGCAGGCTGTCGGGGTCGCTGCCGATCTCGGCGGAGGGGTCGGCGCCGGTGACGACGATGGTGACCTCACCTCTCACGCCCTCGGCAGCCCAGGCCACCAGCTCGGCGAGGCCGCCGCGGCGTACTTCCTCATGGGTCTTGGTGAGCTCGCGGCAGACCGCGGCGGCGCGGGTGTCGCCAAAGGTCTCGCGCATGGCCTCCAGGGCCGCCTCGGTGCGGTGGGGCGCCTCGAAGAAGACCATGGTGCGCTCCTCCTTCGCCAGCGACGCGAGGCGGCGGGAGCGCTCGCCGGCCTTGCGCGGCAGGAAGCCCTCGAAGCAGAACCGGTCGACGGGGAGGCCGCTGACAGCCAGCGCGGTCAGGACCGCCGATGGCCCGGGCACCGCGGTGACGCGTACGTCCTTCTCGACCGCCGCCGCGACCAGCCGATAGCCGGGGTCGGAGACCGACGGCATGCCCGCGTCGGTGACCAGGAGGACGCGGTTGCCGTCGAGCAGATCAGCGAGCAGCGCCGGCGTACGCGCACTCTCGTTGCCCTCGAAGTAGGACACGATGCGGCCCTTGAGCTCGACCCCGAGATCGGTCGTCAGCCGACGCAGGCGGCGGGTGTCCTCGGCGGCGATGACGTCCGCGGTGGCCAGCTCGGAGGCCAAACGGGGTGGGGCATCTTCGACACGTCCGATGGGGGTTGCCGCGAGTACGAGCACGCCGTCGTCTGGAACTACCACCCCGATATTGTCGCAGGCCTATAAGGTGCCTTCGTGACAACGACGGTGACCAGGGCCGACGAGCCCATGGAGGGGTTGGCGAGCACCCCCTCGGGTCACCTCCTCCCGACCGCCTGGGAGCGCGCCCGGCGCCGCATCAGTGGCTCGCCACGAGCCGGCTGGCTGGCCACGATCGGCATCACCGCGCTCGCGTTCCTGCTGAGGATGTGGCACCTCGGCACCCCGAAGGTCTTCGCCTTCGACGAGACCTACTACGCCAAGGACGCGTGGGCGCTGCTGGAGTTCGGCTACGCGCGCAACTTCGTCGAGGGTGCCGACGAGAACATCCTCGCCGGCCAGCTCGACGGGCAGTTCGCAGACGGGCCGTCGATGATCGTCCACCCCGACGTGGGCAAATGGATCATTTCGATCGGTATCAAACTATTTGGTATGGATCCGTTCGGCTGGCGGATCGCCTCGGTCGTGGTCGGCTCGCTGCTGGTGCTGCTGACGATCCGGTTCGTACGCCGCGTCTCCGGGTCCATGCTGCTCGGTCTCGTCGGCGGCATCCTGGTCACCTTCGACGGGCTCGCCTTCGTCCTCTCCCGGCTGGCCCTGCTCGACCTCTTCGTCGCCTTCTTCCTGCTGCTCGCGGTGCACCTGATGGTGATGGACCGCGACTGGTGCCGGCGCCGGTTCTCGACCCTCGCGCCCACCCAGCTCGCCGAGCCCGGCGCCTGGGGACCGGTGCGGCGCATGCTGTTCCGGCCGTGGCTGCTCTGCTCGGGCGTCGCCTGGGGTCTGGCGATCGGCTCGAAGTGGGAGGCGCTCTACCCGCTGGCCGCCTTCGGTCTCCTCTATGTCGCCTGGTCCGCCGGGATGCGGCGCTCCTTCGGCGTACGTCTGGCCTGGCTGCGTGCCTGTGTGGCCGACGGGCCGACGGCGTTCGTGCACCTGGTGGGCGTCGCGCTCGCGGTCTACGTGATGACCTGGATCCCGTGGATGGCCCACGCCGACGTCTACGAGGGCGCGCTCTCGGCGACGCAGTACACGCGCTACACCGGCGAGGGGCACTGCGAGAACAAGTCGTACGTCCCCGAGAACCTCAACGACAACCGCTGGCCGACCGCCACCGAGCCGGACGCGTCCGGGCTCGGTGAGGCGACCCAGTCGCTGCGGTCGCTGTGGTACTACCACCGCGACGTCTTCACCTTCCACACCCACTTCCTGGAGTGCGCCGAGCACACCTACGGCTCGCATCCGATCGGCTGGCTCGTCCTGAACCGGCCCGTCGGGGTCGCCGCCGACACCGGGATCCTGTCCGGCTCGAAGTCGCGTGGCGAGATGTGCGAGGCGTCGCCCTCGACCGATCCCGACGGCGACGGTCCCGAGCAGGCGGGGACGTGCCTGCGGCAGGTGCTGCTGCTGGGCACCCCGGTGCTGTGGTGGGGAGCGTTCGTCGCGCTGATCGTCTCGGCGTTCATGTGGGTCGCCGCGCGCGACTGGAGGTTCGGGGTCGCCGTCGTCGGGGTGCTGTCGACGTGGCTTCCCTGGCTGCAGTACGCCGGGCGGCCGATCTTCTCCTTCTACATGATCATCGCGCTGCCGTTCCTGGTCCTCGGCCTGTGCCTGTGTCTGGGCAAGCTGCTGGACCGGCCGCCGCCACTGGCGGGTGGGGGCGTCGCCAGTCGGCGTCGGGTCGGGGGTGCTGTCGCCGGTGGCATCTTCGTCGTGCTGGTGATCCTCAACTTCGCCTGGTTCTGGCCGATCTACACCGACGAGCTGCTCACCCGGCAGGAATGGCTGACGAGGATCTGGTTCAAGCGATGGATATAGAGCATGTGGTACGCGGCCGGGTGCCGCGGCCGGGAGGCTTCGACGACATCGTCGTGACCGTGTCCGCCGGGGTCGTCTCCGACGTGCGGGCAGCCGCTGAGGGCGACCCTTCGTCGTCCGGGATCCTGCTGCCCGGCCTGGTGGACATCCACAACCACGGCGGTGGCGGGGCCTCCTTCCACTCCACGTCCTCCGACGAGATCGCCGTGGCCGCCGGTGTCCACCATGCCGCCGGCACGACCACGCTGCTCGCCTCGACCGTCACCGACGCGCCTGAGCGGTTGCTGTCGGTGGTATCCGTGTTGGCCACCGCCGCGGAGGACGGGCTGATCGCCGGGATCCACATGGAGGGGCCGTTCCTGGAGCACTCCTGCCGCGGCGCCCACGATCCCGAGCTTCTGATGGCGCCGGATCCCGGGCTCACCCGCGAGCTCATCGCCGCCGCGCGTGGGCAGCTGCGGGTGATGACGCTCGCCGCCGAGCTCCCCGGGGCTGACGAGGTCGCCGCGGTGCTCACGTCGGCCGGGGTCGTGGTCGCGCTGGGGCACACCGCCGCCTCCGCCGCACAGGCCCGCGCGTTCCTGGCCGGACCGGGCGGGCTGGTCACCCATCTGTTCAACGGGATGCCGCCCGCGCACCATCGCTCTCCTGGGCCGGTGCTCGGATCCCTGGGAGCCGCCGGTGTCGGCGACGCCTGCGTGGAGCTGATCGCCGACGGCGTACACCTCGACGACGAGACGGTCCGGGCGGTGATGTCGATGGTGCCCGGCTCGGTCGTGCTGGTCACAGACGCGATGGCCGCGGCCGGGATGGACGACGGCGACTACCAGCTCGGCCCACTGTCCGTGGAGGTACGCTCCGGGGTCGCCCGAGTCGCCGACGGGACCGGCAACGGGTCGATCGCCGGCGGCACCTCGCGCCTCCTGGACCAGGTACGCCGCCACGCGGCCGCGGGGATCGACCTGGCCATGCTGATGAAGGCCGCCACTCTGCGGCCGGCGTCGGTGGTCGGGCTGGACGCGGGCCGCCTCGAGCCCGGTGCCCGCGCCGACCTGGTGATCACCGACGAGTCGCTGCGGCCGACCCGGGTGATGCGCGGCGGGGCCTGGCTGTCCGCGTAGGCCCGACTCGTATCCTGGGCCCCATGTCCTCCACGGAGTCCTCCTCCCCGCTCGTCGCCGGACTCGTGCCCAGGTGGGCGGTCGCGGCCTTCGCCGTCGACGTCTTCTTCGTGCTCCTCTTCGCCTTCGCCGGACGCCAGTCCCACGACTCCGGCCCGGCGCTCGTCGTGCTCCGGATCGCCTGGCCGTTCCTGGTCGGGCTCGTCGTGGCCTGGGCCGTGCTGGCCTGGCGCCGCTGGCCGGCGCTCCGCGCCTGGCCGGCGGGCGTGGTCGTCTGGCTGGGGACGTACGTCATCGGGATGGTGCTGCGCGGCCTCACCGGCGGGGGCCTCGCGCCCGCGTTCCTGGTCGTCTCGCTCCTCTTCCTCGGACTCACCCTGGTCGGCTGGCGCGGCTACGTGAGCGCCAAGCTCCACTACCGCTCGAGGCGCCTCGCCGAATAGGTAGTTGCGGCGGCCGAGACCCTAGAAGTGGGGGGGGGCCAATAGCGGTTGTGGGGGCCCCACCGACACAAACGAGGAGGGGGGGGGCGGGGGCGCCGTCTCCGGCCCCCCCACCCCCCACCCCCGCGGGGGGCGCCCCCCCGTTTTGGTGGGGGGGGGGCCCCCCCCCCTCTCCGGGGCCCCCTATCCTGTGGTTCCCCCCCCCACAACTGCAATCTCGGCTAGAGGGTGGCGGCAGCGGCCACCGGGTCGAAGCCGAAGGGGAGCTCGAGGCGGTGGGCGCGCATGAGATCGGCGTTGGACAACACATCCACCGTGCGGCCCTCGGCTGCGACGATGCCACCGTCGAGGATGACAGAGCGCTCGCAGAGCTCGAGGGCGTACGGCAGGTCGTGGGTGACCATCAGGACGGTGACGTCGAGGTCGCGGAGGATGTCGGCGAGCTCGCGGCGGGAGGCGGGGTCGAGGTTGGAGGACGGCTCGTCGAGGACCAGGATCTCGGGGTCCATCGCCAGCACGGTGGCGACCGCGACCCGGCGGCGCTGACCGAAGGAGAGATGGTGGGGTGGGCGGTCGGCGAAGTCCTCCATCCCGACCTTCGCAAGCGCCTCGGCGACCTTCGCCTCGAGCGCCTCGCCGCGCAGACCGAGGTTGGCGGGACCGAAGGCGACGTCCTCGCGGACCGTGCCCATGAAGAGCTGGTCGTCGGGGTCCTGGAAGACGATGCCGACGCGGCGGCGGATCTCCTTGATGTTGGCCTTGGTGACGGGCAGGCCGCTCACCGCGACGGACCCGGCACCGGCGAGGTGGATGCCGTTGAGGTGCAGGACCAGCGTGGTCTTGCCGGCGCCATTGGGTCCCAGCAGCGCGACCCGCTCACCGCGGTGGACGTGCAGGTCGACGCCGAAGAGCGCCTGATGGCCGTCGGGATAGGCGAAGGCGAGGCCGCGTACGTCGAGGACTGGAGTCGTCATCTCGACAAGCTCGATACATCGCACCGGGGCATTCTCCCTGTGTAGCCGCGCGAGACCATGGCCAGGTGCACCCGCTCACCGCGCTCGAAGGAACGGATGAACAGCGCGCCGACCGACCGGGCGAGCACCGGCCAGTGGAGCGGGTTGCGGGCGACGAAGCCCCGTGAGGCCCGCGCGACCGCCATCCGGCGCATCTCGTCGGTCACCACCTCCAGGTAGCGCACCATGAACGCCATGATCTGCACCAGCTGCTGAGGCAGCCGCAGCCGCTCCAGGCCGTGGACCAGCTCCTGCGGTGTGGTCGTCGCGGCCAGCAGCAGGCCGGCGATCACGCCGAGGGTGCCCTTGACCAGCAGTCCCCACGCGGAGAGCAGACCCGACTCGCTCAGGCTGAGCCCGAGCACCTCGATCCGCGGCCCGTGCGCGATGAACGGCATCAGCACCGCGAAGACCACGAACGGCGTCTCGACCACCATCCGCTTCAGCACCCATCCCGGACGCACCCGGCCCACCGCCCCGACCGTCACCAGGACGGCGAGGAAGATTCCGTACGCCGCGAACCACTCCCGCGGGGTCGCCACCACCACGAGCATGAAGCCGACCAGGGCCAGCACCTTCAGATGTGCGGGCACCGGCTCAGGCCTCGTCGGAGGAGTCGGTGGGCCGGCGGCGTACGATCAGGGCGAGCCCGCCCGCGAGGAGCAGCACCACGACGGTGCCGATCACGCCGGCCAGGCCGCCGGAGAGGCGGTCGTTGTCGACACCCTTGGTGCCGTAGTCGGCCAGCGGGCCATCGGCGGCACCGTGCTCGGAGGCGCTGTCGAGGAAGCCGGTCTTGCCGGCGACGTACTCGAGGCCGTCGGGATGGGCGGACGCGTAGTAGGAGACCACGCCGGCCAGGAGCAGGGCGACGACGGCGATGCCGACGGCGACCCACGTGAACGGGACGCGCTTCTTCGTCGTGGTGCTGGTCATGCGACCGACTCCTTGGGCTTGATGACCAGATCGCGCTCGGTGATCACGCCTCGCGCGGCGTAGACGAGGTCTGGGCGTACGGAGAGGATCGCGCCGACCGCAAGGAACGTGATCGCGCCCTCACCGAGACCGATGACCGTGTGCCAGCCGAGCATCGCGGTGGCCAGCGTCGTCAGCGAGATGTCGGCGGTGCCGCCGGCGGCGTAGAGGGCGGTGAAGACGAGCGCCGCGGCGGGGACGGAGACGAAGGCGCCGATCGCGGCGCAGGGCGCGACCAGGCCGACGCGCTTCGGCAGCAGCTTGATCAGCACCCGGCTCACCAGCCAGCCGACGACCACCGTGGTGACGGCCATCAGCAGGATGTTGGTGCCGAGAGCGGTGATGCCGCCGTCAGCGAACAGCAGCGACTGCACGATCAGCACGACCGAGACGCACAGCACCCCGGTCCACGGACCGACCAGCACGGCGGCCAGCGCCCCGCCCATCAGGTGTCCGCTCGTGCCGGCCCCCACCGGAAAGTTGAGCATCTGGGTCGCGAAGACGAACGCGGCGACGAGGCCGGCCAGCGGGGCGGTCTTGTCATCGAGCTCGCGGCGAGCGCCGCGCAGCGCGACGCCGACCGCAACGACAGCGACAGCGCCGGTGGCGATCGACGTCGGAGCGTCGAGGAAGCCGTCGGGGACGTGCATGGTCACCTCTGTGATCTGCGTGGGGTCGGTCGAAGGGGAGCCTGAGACATGAGAACTGCTAACGCGAACTTATCGCAATAGCCTCGCCCGCGCACTGTCCGGTCGGGTAGTGAATCAAGACGTCGAAGGTGTCAATCAGCATCAAATGGGTACTTCTCAAGTCATGACTGTCCGCGTACCGTCGAAGGCATGAGCAGCTCCGCCAACGACATCGTCATCTGCGAGCCCCTCCGCACCCCGGTCGGCCGGTTCCTCGGCGCCCTGGCGCCGCTGACCGCGACCGACCTCGCCACGACGGTCCTGCGCGAGCTTGTCGAGCGCACCGGCCTGCAGGAGGGCGACGTCGACGACGTCATCCTCGGCAACGGCTACGCGAGCGGAGAGAACCCCGCGATCGGCCGCATCGCGGCCCTCGACGCCGGACTCGGCACCGGCGTCCCCGGCCTCCAGATCGACCGCCGCTGCGGCTCGGGTCTGCAGGCGATCCTGTACGCCGCGGGCTCGGTCGCCACAGGCGCCGCGAACCTCGTCATCGCCGGTGGCGCGGAGTCGATGTCCAACGTCGAGCACTACGCGCTCGGGCTGCGCGACGGGGTGAAGCAGGGCGGCATCGAGCTTCTCGACCGCCTCGACCGGGCTCGCGAGACCGCCGGCGGCAAGGACCACCCGATCCCCGGCGGCATGATCGAGACCGCCGAGAACCTGCGCCGTGAGTACGGCATCTCCCGCGAGGAGCAGGACGAGCTCGCGCTGCGCTCCAACCAGCGCGCCGTGGCCGCCCACGAGGCCGGCAAGTTCGCCGACGAACTGGTCCCGGTGACCGTCCCCGGCGGGCGTCGCAACCCCGACATCGTGGTCGATCGCGACGAGCACCCGCGTGCCGACATCTCCCCGGAGAAGCTCGCCTCGCTGCGCCCGATCCGGCTGAAGATCGACGAGGAGTCGACGGTCACCGCGGGCAACGCCTCCGGCCAGAACGACGGCGCCGCGATGTGCGTCGTGACCACGCGCGCCGAGGCGGAGAGGCGTGGCCTGACTCCCCTGCTGGCGCTCAAGTCGTGGGCGGTGTCCGGCTGCGAGCCCGAGCGGATGGGCATCGGCCCCGTCCTCTCCAGCCGCACCGCGCTGTCCCGGGCCGGGCTCACCCTCGACGAGATCGACCTGATCGAGCTCAACGAGGCGTTCGCCGCCCAGGTCCTCGCCGTGCTGCGCGAGTGGAAGATCGACGCCACCGACGAGCGGCTCAACCCCAACGGATCGGGCATCTCGCTGGGTCACCCGATCGGCGCCACCGGCGCCCGGATCCTCGCCACGGCCGCCCGTGAGGCGCAGCGCCGACAGGCGACGTACGTCCTGGAGACCATGTGCATCGGCGGCGGCCAGGGCCTCGCCGCCGTCTTCGAGGCCGTCCGTGGCTAGCTCCTGCGCCGAGTCGGCCCGTCTTGACGCAAGTCAGTGCCGAGTCGGCCCGTCTCGACACGGATCCGTGCCGAGTCGGCCCGTCAAGACGGGCCGACTCGACCAACGATGCGGTCAAGACGGGCCGACTCGGCGGGGCACGAGACACATACACCCGCACGTTGACGGAAGAGGGAAGTAGATGGGTCTGGACAAGGTGGTCGGGTCGGCCGCAGAGGCGGTCGCCGACATTCACAGCGGGGCCAGCCTGGCCGTGGGCGGCTTCGGGCTGGTGGGAATCCCGTGGTTCCTGATCGACGCGCTGCGCGAGCAGGGAGCGGACGACCTGATGGTCGTCTCCAACAACTGCGGCGTCGACGGCGCCGGGCTCGGGCTGCTGCTCGACGACCACCGCATCTCCCGCGTGATCGCGAGCTACATCGGTGAGAACAAGGAGTTCGGCCGCCAGTACCTGGCCGGCGAGATCACCCTCGAGCTCACCCCGCAGGGCACGCTCGCCGAGCGGATGCGTGCCGGCGGCAGCGGGATCGGTGCGTTCTACACCCCGACCGGCGTCGGCACGATGGTCTCCGACGGCGGTCTGCCCTACCGCTACCACCCCGACGGCACGATCGCCGAGGCTTCCGACCCGAAGGAGGTCCGGGAGTTCCACGGCAAGCAGATGGTGCTCGAGGAGGGCATCATCACCGACTTCGCGCTGGTGCGCGCGACCCGCGTCGACCGGGCCGGCAACGCCCAGTTCCACGCCTCCTCGCGCAACTTCAACGTGCCGGCCGCGATGGCCGGACGGGTCACGATCGTCGAGGCCGAGGAGGTCGTCGAGGTCGGTGAGATCGCCCCGGCCGACGTACATCTCCCCGGGATCTTCGTGAAGCGGATCGTCGCCCTGACGCCCGAGCAGGCGGCCCGCAAGGACATCGAGAAGCGTACGACGCGCGGCGAGCGCCCCACCGACACCGCATCGAGCAAGGAGGCCTGAGTCATGGCTTGGGACCGCAACCAGATGGCCGCGCGCGCCGCGCAGGAGCTGCAGGACGGCGACTACGTCAACCTCGGGATCGGGCTGCCGACGCTCATCCCGGACTACATCCCGGAGACCTCGACGGTCGTGCTGCACGCCGAGAACGGCATCCTCGGCGTCGGCCCGTTCCCCTACGAGGACGAGGTCGACCCCGACCTGATCAACGCCGGCAAGCAGACCGTGACCGTCCTCGCCGGGGCGTCATACTTCGACTCCGCGACCTCGTTCGCGATGATCCGCGGCGGCCACATCGACGTCGCCGTCCTCGGCGCGATGCAGGTCGCGACCAGCGGCGACATCGCCAACTGGATGGTCCCCGGCCAGATGGTCAAGGGCATGGGCGGTGCGATGGACCTCGTCTCCGGCGCCGGGCGCGTGATCGTGCTGATGGAGCACGTCACCAAGAAGGGCGCCCCCAAGCTGCTGGCGGCCTGCGACCTGCCGCTGACCGGGCGCGGGATCGTGAAGCGGGTCATCACCGACCTCGGGGTTCTCGATGTCGCCGGCGAGGTGTTCGAGCTCGTCGAGCTGGCTCCCGGGGTGACGTACGACGAGGTAGTGGCGGCCACGGGCGCGCCGGTCGTCGACAAGACGACAGCAGCGGTCGCTTAGTCTCGCGATTCAATATCGGAGCAGGGTTCCGTAACTCGCGTTTGCACTTCCTCGTTCCGAGGTGTGATACCCACCACACCCCTGGAGTGAGTCGTGAAACTCGGCAGACTGGCGTTCCTCGTTCCGTTCCTGGCCCTCGTCGCGACCTTTCTGCCGCCGGCGCTCTCCCTGCCTGCCGCCTCGGCGGCGCCTGCGGTCACCGCCCAGGTGCCGCAGGCGCGGGCCGGGACGTGGAAGCCGCGCCCGGCGACGTACGGCGTGGTGGTCGAGAAGGACGTCGAGCTGACGATGTCCGACGGCATCGTGCTCCGTGCCGACATCCACCGTCCCGCGAAGGCCGACGGCACCGCCGCGCCGGGTCGCTTCCCGGTGATCCTGACGCAGAACCCCTACAACAAGAACGTCTCCGGCCGGAGCGGCGGAAACTACTTCGTGCAGCGGGGCTACGTCTTCGTCCAGACCGACGTACGCGGCACCGGCTCCTCCGCCGGCCAGTGGGACGCCTTCGGCGACCGCGAGCAGAAGGACGGCCTCGAGGTGGCCAACTGGGCGACCTCGAAGAAGCGCCCGTGGAGCAATGGCGAGCTCGGCCTGTGGGGCCCGTCCTACATGGCGATCAACCAGTTCTTCACCGCGGCCCAGCACCCGCGCGGGCTGAAGGCGATGTTCCCGATCGTGCCCGCGGGCGACGTCTACCGTGACGTCGTCGCCTCCGGCGGGCAGATCGACGCCGGGTTCATCCCGCTGTGGTTCGGACTGGTCACCGGATCGGGGCTGGTGCCGCCGGCCGTCAACAAGACCCGCCCGGAGGCCACGCTGACCACGTTGCTGCAGCACGTCGGCGGCGCCCTCGGGTTCCAGGTGCCCATGCTCGTCAGCGCGGCATTGGGGAGCGACGCGGGCTACGACGGTCCGTTCTATGCGAAGCGATCGCCGCTGAGCGTGGTCGACGAGATCGACGTGCCGACGTTCGTCACGGCAGGGCAGTACGACATCTTCCAGCGCGGCACCCCCATGCTCTTCGACCGGATGCAGCGGAACGGGGTCGACACCAAGCTGCTCATCGGCCCCTGGACGCACGCCGAGGCCTCGACCGGAGCCGGCCTGGAGGGCAGCGGGATCAACAGCCTCGACGAGATGGCGCTGCGGTGGTTCGACACCCACATCAAGGACATCCCCGACGCGGCCCTCGACAAGGACGTCGCCCCGGTGACCTACCACGAGATCGGGTCCGGGAAGTGGCGCACGATGAAGTCGTGGCTCGGGAGCGAGGTGCGGGCCAGGACGTACGCCCTCGGGTCGGACCTGAAGCCGGTCGGCGGCGACACGATCGCGCCGCTGCCGGTGCAGGGACTGTGCTCCCGCAGCACCGCGCAGTGGACCGCCGGTGCCCTGGCGATCCCCGGCTGCGTGACCGACAACCGGATCAATGACGCGCTCGGGGTTTCCTACGAGACCGCTCCGGCCACCTCTCGCACGGCCTTCTCGGGTCCGCTCAACGCCGAGCTGTCCGTCTCCACGACCGGTACCGACGGACTCATCTCGGTCTCGGTCGAGGACGTCGCCCCTGACGGGTCCGTCGACCGCATCACCGGCGGGTGGCAGACGCTGCGCCACCGTGCCGTCATCCCGTCGAGAGCTCGGACGCTGAACGGCCAGGTCGTGCAGCCCTGGCACCCCTTCACCCGCGAGGCCGAGCAGGCGGTCGTGCCGGGCCGGATCTATCGCGTTCCCGTCGAGGTCTTCCCGACCGGAGCGGTGATCGAGGAGGGCCACCGCCTGCGAGTCACCGTCCACTCCTACGACGTCCCCCATCTGCTGCCCAACGTCAAGCAGCTGGTCCGGGGCGTGGCCGGCGTGGTCACGGTCCATCACACGACGGTGAACCCCTCGACGCTGGTCCTCCCGGTCCGGAGGTAGCGCCGAGGGGTCGGCCTGTGGCGTCGAGACGTCAGAGGCTGGCAGCCTCGTCCGGCACGCGCCCGGAGACCTTCGGGTCCCGGGCGCGTGCGGCGTTCACGAGCAGGTACGCCGCGACCGCCGCTCCCACGGCCAGCGCGATCGCCGCCGAGGCGTAGGCGGCACCGTAGCCGGCGGTGGTGACCAGGCCGGCCGCGATCAGGGTGCCGATGAACCCGCCGGCCTGCTGGGTGGTCGTGGTCAGGCCGGAGCCGATCCCGGCGTGCTCCGGCGCCAGTGCGCCCATCGCCAGCGCCGTCACCTGCGGCATCGCGAGTCCGAAGCCCATGCCCATCACGACCGCCCCCGGGAGGACGTCGAACGGGAAGCTGCCGGCCTCCGGCAGACGGACCAGGTAGAGCATGCCGACGGCGAAGCCGAGCACACCGGCGACCATGACCCGCTCGGAGCCGAACCGCTCGGCCAGCGTGGCGCTGAAGCCCAGGCTCGCGACCGCGATCACCGCGCTGACCGGCAGGAATGCCAGGCCCGTCGCGAGCGCCCCGAAACCGAGGACGTCCTGGAGGTAGAGCGTGGTGACGAACTGGAAGGTGAACCCGGCGAAGGTCAGGGTCAGCAGGATCAGGTTCGCGAGGGCGAACCTGCGCTCGGCGAACAGACCGCGCGGGAGCAGACCACCCTTGGCACCGGTGCGCGGCGTACCTTCCACCGCGCGGAGCGCGACGGCCAAGGCGATCATCCCGAGTGGGACGTTGATCAGGAAGGCCCAGCGCCACGAGGCGACCTCGGTGAGTACGCCACCCAGGACCGTCCCCACCGAAGCGCCGATCGAGCCGACGAAGGCGAGCACCGCGAAGGCGCGGAGGCGGTCACGTGCCTCGGAGTAGAGGCCCGCGATCATGCCGAGCACCACCGCCGAGGCGATGCCACCGCCGAGGCCCTGGACGAACCGCGCGGCCACCAGGGAGGCCGGGTCCCAGGCGAGACCGCACCAGGCCGAGGCGAGCGTGAAGATGCTCAGCCCGGCGAGGAAGACGGGGCGGGTCCCGAAGGCGTCGCCGGCCCGGCCCGCCGGGAGCAGAACGAGCGCGAACGCGAGGAGGAAGCCGTTGACGACCCAGGCCAGCGAGGTGTCGCCGAAGCCCAGGTCGTCGCGGATCGCAGGGAGGGCGACGGTCACGACCGTGCCGTCGAGGATCACCATCAACTGAGTTGCCGCGAGGGTCGCGAGCGCGACTGTCTTGGTCGTCATAGATACGACCATAGAAGATTGTTTGTTATGAAACAATCTATTTCTGGATATTCATTTGTGGACCTATCTCTCAGCGAGCCGACGCAGGCGCTCGGCGACGCAGCGTCATCGTGTGCGACGGCGTGGCCCACGGCCCCTCGACCAGGTGCTGCAGCGCCTCGATGAACGCCTCACCCTCGCTCGGCGCCAGGCCCTCGAGAGCCTTCTCGACCGTCGAGTTGTAGGCCTTCGAGGCCTCCTCGAGGGCTTTCGCGCCGGCCGGAGTGAGGGCGACGATGCGGGCACGGCGGTCGGCGCTCGAGACGCGTCGCTCGGCAAGGCCGCGGCGCTCCAGGTTGTCGAGGGTGGTGACCATCGTGGTCTTGTCGAGCATGGCCATCTCGGCCACGGCGTTCTGGGTGTACTCGCCCTCGGCGGCCTTCATCAGCACGCAGTACTCCCGCACCGAGAGCTCCAGGTCCGCCAACGCCTCACCGACCTGGGCTGCGAAGGCATGAGCCGATTGATTGAGCAGGAACAGCAGGTCAATACGCGGTCCAGTCATGAACCAGATCATAACGAACCATCTGATACGGAACTATCTTCTGATCAACTATCTATGCAGAACGGCGCCCGACCCCGCAGACATCGGGATCGAGCGCCGTCCGGCACCGCCTCAGAGATACTGGGCGAGGTCCGCCTGGATCTCTTCGGGCGTCACCTGCGGCTCGTAGCGCTTGACGACCTCGCCCTCGCGACCGATGAGGAACTTGGTGAAGTTCCACTGGATGTCGCCCGGCGCCTCGGCACGAAGGAACTCGTAGAGCGGAGCAGAGTTCTCCCCGTTGACATCGATCTTGGAGAGGACCGGGAACGTCACGTCGTAGGTCGTCTTGCAGAACTCCTGGATCTCGTCGTCGGTGCCGGGCTCCTGACCCATGAACTGGTTGCACGGAAACCCGATGACCTCGACACCGGAGTCGCTGGTGGCGCGATAGAGCGCCTCGAGGCCCTCGTACTGCGGCGTCAGACCGCACTTGCTGGCCACGTTGACGATCAGCAGCAGCTTACCCTTGTAGTCACTGAGCGAGAGGGTGCTGCCATCGGCGGCGTTCACTTCGAAGTCGTACGTGGTGGTCACAGGTCTCTCCTCGATCGAGTTGCGGTGCAGGGGGACAACCTTGCTCGGTCCGAGGTTATGCCCCGCGCTGATGCGGGAGGGACGAGGCCTCCTCGGCCAGACGCCGTTCCCGGGCGACCGTCATGATCGCGGCCGACATCCACTCGAGCGCCTCGGGCATCTCGAAGGCGATCTCCTCGAGCAGCGTCGGCATGTCGTGCCGCCCGACCGAGAGCAGCATCTCGCTCAGTGATCCGTCGGAGGCGGCGACCATGAACCGGAACTCGATCGCCTCGGGAGTCACCGTGGCCGCGCACCGGCTGGTCTCGAACGTCCACGGCACACGGCGGGCCTCGCCCTGGGTGCCGTGTGTCGTCATGACCGCGGATCATATTCAGGTTGCCGCCCCGACCGCACCCCTTTCGCTCCTCGGCTCATCCTTCGAACAGTGATTCGAATCTCGTCACGAGACACACCACCCCAACGCACATACAGGGCGCCGATGACCGGTACGTTCGTCCGCGGTCATTCGGCGGGGGAACACTGGAGAGGGACACAACTTCACATGATGGGCGGGCATCACGCGGCCTCTGGGGCTGCCGCGTGGATCGCAGTGACATCGTCGGCACCGATCGCTTTCGGCTGGTACCCGGGCGTCTCGGACGTGGGCGTGATGACCGGCACCCTGGTGTGCGCCGGCGCCGCGCTGCTTCCGGACGCGGACCACCACAACGGAACGATCGCAAACTCGCTGCCGCCGATCTCCGATGGCTTGACCAGGATCGTCGGGCAGGTCTCCGGAGGCCATCGGAACGGCACCCATTCGATCCTCGGCGTGCTCGCCTTCACCGGCCTGGCCTGGGGTGCCGGCACGCTCTCCATGCAGACCGAGCGCTTCGGCAGCATCCTGATCGGCCCGGGCATCATGTGCGTGCTGCTGGTCGCCTTCGCGATGAACGCGCTGAAGCTCACCCGCAGGGGAGTCATCTGGCCCTGGGTGTCCGCGGTGACGCTGGCGACGGTGATCGCGGTGTTCGCGCCCGAGGAGTGGTGGTGGATGCCGTTCTCGGTCGCCCTGGGCTGCGTCGTCCATCTCATCGGCGACTTCGTGACCACGATGGGGATCCCGTTGTTCTGGCCGATCGCACCGAAGCCGCCCAGGTGGGTCCGCCGCAACAAGTGGCTGCCCTTCGACAACATGTGGACCCGGGGCGGCAACTTCGCCCTCCCGATCCTCGGCGACGCCGGCTCGGTCCGGGAGTGGGTCGTGATGACGCCGATCAGCCTCTACGCGATCGTCGGCTTCGGCTGGGCGCTGCTGAGCCAGATGGGCTTCGACGTGGACAGCCGCTGGGAAGTCCTGGTCTCGAATCTCAGCACCCTCGTCTGACCGACGGGCTAACCGGTCAGGCCTCGACGGACCGTCGCCGCCCGCGAAGCGGGCGCACGACGAAGATTCCCGCCAACAGGGCCAGACCGGCGAGAAACGCGGCGGCGGCGAGGATCCCACTCAGGACGACCTTCGTCTGGATGCTCCGGTGCTCCTCGCCGACATCGTCGGAGACGATCAGCGTCATCGCCACGATGGTGTCCTTGAGGAGCTGGATGAAGCGGGTCATGTCCTCGGCCCAGACCTGTGCGGCAGGCCGGCCCAGACCGTGCTCCTCCAGCTCCGGGACGACGCCCTCGAGCGACCCGTCGTTGATGACCTGGACGACCGCATTCTGCGACACCACGCCCCGGGAGCCGTCCGCGAAGGTGCCGTCCGAGATCTTGTCGAGTGCCTTCTGGGTCGCCTTCGGGGCGTCGGCATAGAAGGAGCGAGAGGTGAGCTGCCAGGACGTACGCGCCTCGCTCATCGCCTCCATCGAATCCTCGTCGATCCGCCCGGTCATCAGCGCAGGCACCATGACCGCGCGCTCGATGCCCAGCGACTCGGCCGCCGACCGCACGTACTTGAGGTTGGTGACCTGCTTGTAGATCTTCTCGTTGGGGATGTTGGGCATCTCGGTCGCGAAGTCGAGCAGCTCGTAGGCCGTGTCGGTGTAGGCGGCGATGGCCGCCTCCGTGCTCGCCTTGTCGCCCTCCTCGAGATCCTTGCGATAGGCGTCGATGCCCTTGAGGACGGTGTAGGTGCGCTCGACCCGCTCCCGCAGGCTCGGCGTGTCGGCGAGGTCGATCTTGGTGATGTCGGCGTGCCACGCATCGATCGAGTCGTCGGTCACCTGGCGATAGGCCTGCCGGACCGCGTCCGGGACCTGGTCGGACCCCAGCGCGTCCCGCTCGAAGATGAGGTCCATCCCGAGCTCGTAGCTCTCCGGGAGCGCGCCCGCGATCGTCATCGCGCGGTTGGAGACCGACCGCTCCTCGAACGCGTCGACGAAGGTCAGCCCGCCCAGGACCAGCGCGATCACGACCGGAACCAGAAGCGCGCCGAGCAGCCGCGTGCGCAGCAGCCTCGGCTTCGGGGCGGCATGGGACCGAGGCGTACGTTGCACCGACTCCACCACGCCGGCGATCGCCGTCACCGGCGAGGCCAGCGACGAGGCCAGCGACGGCGAGGAGGACGAGGACGACTTGGGGGCGGCGATCGCCGCGGGTCTGGGCGCCGGCGACAGCTCCCGGCTGCCGGCCGTGATCGCGGGCACGACCGCGGGTCTGCGGGCGAAGGCGACGACCTCGCCGGCCGTGGGCCGCCGGGACGGGTCCTTGTCCAACATCGACGCCACGAACTCGTCGATGTGGGCGGGCACGGCGACGACGTCGCTGACGTGCGGAACCGGGGCGGTCACGTGCTGGTAGATCATCGAGACCGGCTCGGCGCCGGCGTAGGGAGCCCGCCCGGTGAGCAGCTCGAACGCGACGCACCCGAGCGCGTAGATGTCGCTCGGCGGGCCGACCACGGTGTCGGCGGCCTGCTCGGG
Source organism: Nocardioides sp. NPDC057767 (assembly GCF_042798275.1). NCBI lineage: Bacteria > Bacillati > Actinomycetota > Actinomycetes > Propionibacteriales > Nocardioidaceae > Nocardioides > Nocardioides sp. NPDC057767. The sequence goes on from NZ_JBHVKJ010000057.1 coordinate 28,231, forward strand.
AGAGATGTAGGGCAGGCTTCCCATCACGTGTCGGGTCGAGGTGAGCCGCTCGGCCTGATGGTTGGCCAGCTGGGCGATGCCGAAGTCGAGCACCCGGATCCGGCCGTCGCCGTCGTAGACGAGGTTGGACGGCTTGATGTCACGGTGGATGATCCCGGAGGCGTGGACCGCGCTGAGGGTGCGCGCGACCTGGACCATCACCTCGCCGGTCTCCTCGATGCTGAACCGCCCCTGCTTCTCGAGCCGGTCGGCCAGCGTCGGACCGGGAAGCAGCTCCATGACGAGATAGACGATGCTGCCGTACTCGGTCTGCTCGACCCCGACGTCGTGCACCTGCACCGTCCCGGGGTGGCTCGCCGCCGTCGTCGAGAGGGCCTCTCGCCGGAACCGCTCGGTCACCTTCGGGTCGGCGGAGGTCTCCACGACCTTCACGGCGACCCAGCGCTCGAGCCTGATGTCGGCCGCCTGCCAGACCTCGCCCATCCCGCCGCGGCCAAGCAGTCGGTGCAGGCGGTAGCGGCCTGCGATCGGGGGGCGCGTTCGCATGCGCATATGGTGTCGGACTCACACCCTGTGCGTCTCGTGTACGCACCGATGAAATCCGCCGATCTTCGCTGAAGTCGCCGGTTTACGCATCAACCGTTCGCTTTCGCGCGCGCAGCAGAGCGATACCGAGCCCGACGAGCACCGACAGCACGATGCCGGTGAAGATGCCCCAGCCGATCGTCTGGTTCTTCGCCTCCCGGTGCTCGCGGTCGACATCGTCGGCGAGCTGCCGAGCCGAGTCCACGACCACCTTCTTCAGGTCCTGGACGTAGCTGGCCGCATCGGCCAGCCAGACCTGGTCGACGGGCCTGCCGTCGGAGCTGTCCTTCAGCTGCCGGATCAGGTCGTCGACGTCACGAGCGTTGAGCAGGCGGATGACGGCACGCTGCGAGGAGACCGCGTAGGACCCGAACTCGAACGACTGACCCGAGATCTTGTCGAGCGTCTGCCGCGTCGCCGGGTCGGCGCGGGCATAGATCGACTGCGAGTGGGTCGCCCAGGAGTCCTGGGCAGCACTGAGATCGGCGATGCCCTGCTCGCTGATCCGCTCGTTGCGCAACGCGTTCGCCATGATCCGCCGCTCGAGTCCGAGCACCTCCGAGACGGACCCGATCAGCTCGAGGTTCCGCGCCTGCCGCGCCAGCGAGTCGTCCTGGAACGAGGGCAGCTCGGCGGCGAGGTCGAAGAGCCCGTTGACCGCGTTCGTGTACAGCTCGACGGCCACCAGCTTTCCGGACCGGTCGCCCGCCCGGGCGGCCGCGCGGATGTCCGAGAGCCGCTCGATGGCGGCGGCCGTCCGCTCCGTACGCCGCCGCAGCCCCGGGTCGCCCGTGGAGTCGAGGTCCCTGACCTCGGTCGTCCAGGCATCGATGGACCTGTCGGTGATCTGCAGGAAGTCCTCGGTCAGGTCCGCGTCGGTCCGCAGCGCGTCACGCTCTATCGAGAGGTCGAAGGCGAGCTGGAAGCTGGCCGGCAAGATGTCGGCCAGCGGACCCGCGCTCCCGACGGTCGACGCGGTGTCGCCGGCCCGGAGTGTGTTCCAGCCGCCGAGGACCAGCCCGGGCAGGACCAGCAGCATCAGCACACCCAGCAGCGTGGGCGAGAGCCGTGGGCCGGCGATGCCGGTGGGACGTACGATCCGCTTCGGCGGGGCGGAGACCCCGCTCTCGAGCACCGCTGCGACCTCGTCGGCCCGGGGGCGCTTGCTGGGGTCTTCGGCGAGCATCGCGGTCGTGATGCCGTCCAGGTGGCCGGGCACGGTCACCAGCGTGCCGACCCGCTCGGGCTGAACGCCTGCGTACGGCGGACGCCCGACGAGCAGCTCGAAGAACACCGCACCGAGCGAGTAGATGTCGCTGGCCGGGCTGGTCCGCCGGCGGTCGATCTGCTCGGGCGACATGTAGGGCAGGCCCTCACCGCCGCGCGGCGGGACTGCGCCGATCAGCGCGGTCCGGCCGTCTGGGGCGTATCCGATGGTGGCCGGCCGGATGTCGCCGTGCACCTGTCCGACGGCGTGGCCCGCGTCGAGGATGCGCGCCACCTGCGCGACGATGACGGAGGCCTGGTCAGCAGAGAATCGGTTCTCCTGGGCAAGCCGGTCGGCAAGGCTCTGACTGTTCAGAGCGGGTCCGCCCTGTCCGGTCAGATCATTCAAATGCTGGCGACCGGCGCGTGGGGGACGGATACGCATGGGTACATAGTCCCTGTTGAGCGTCGTTCCAGCCCCGGATCACCCAAGAGTTTTCTTGGACGTGGCCAAGAGTTCGACTGCCCCGTGCGCTAGCCCGGCCGGAGCCGGATCCCGTACTGCTGCACCTTCCGGTAGACCGTGGCCCGCGACATCCCGAGCTCTGCGGCCGCCTCCTGCATGGTGATGCCCGGACGGGTCAGGACGCGGACGATCTCGCCACGTTCGAAGGCATCGATGCGGGACAGCGGGCGCCTGGTGTCGGAGAGCACCTCGGCGGGGAGGTGGCGGAGGTCGATCTGGTCGCCGGCGCTCGCGGCCCGCTGGACGACGTGGACGAGCTCGGTGACGTTGCCCGGCCAGCCGTGGTCGTGCAGCGCCCGCTCCGCGGCCGGGGTCAGTGCGATCTCCCGGCCGCGCAGGCGCAGGCCCACCCGATGCGCCAGCGGCAGTACGTCCTCGGGTCGCTCCCGCAGCGGCGGCACCTCGACCACGGTGTCGACGAGGTCGGCCAGAGCCGCCGGGATGCCGTCGAAGGTGTCGGCGGTCATCGCGAACGGCACCGCGGCGACCGTCCCGGGCACCGCCTCGACGAGGAGGGCGTGCAGCCGCTCGGCGACCCACGCGGGAAGCATGTTCACGTCGCGTACGACCACCGCGGTGTCCTGCTTGGCGAGCTCCGGCGTCCACAGCGAGAGCCAGGCCTCGGCGTCGGCGGGATCGGGGGCGGACGCCGCGAGGATCCGGTCGCGGGGCCGCAGGTCGCGGAAGGCCTGCGCGACCAGCGTCGTACGTCCCACCCCGGGCTCCCCGACCACAGCGACCCGTCGGCCGGCGGTCAGGGCGTCTCGTACCTTTCCCAACGCCTCGCGCCAGCCGGAGGAGAGATCTCGGAGGCTGCCGGCGCCCGGCTCCAGCCGGGGCGCCTCGACCCGGAACACCTCGCCACGGGGAGCCGGTCGCGGGAAGCGGCCATGGGCACGGGCCAGCATCAGCGAGGCGGTGTTGCTGGCCGCCGACTGGGCCAGGGCGAGCAGCAGGTCGTGGGACGACTCCGACCAGGTGGTCAGGTTGACGCTTCCCTCCAGTCGCCCGCTGATCGGGTCGATCACCGGCGCCGCGGCGCAGGTGTAGCTGCACAGCGAGAGCGAGTAGTGCTCCTCGGCCCGGACCACGGTCGGCGTCCGGTCGGCCAGGGCGAGACCGAGCCCGTTGGTGCCGGCCGCACGCTCGGCGTAGCTGAACCCTGGTGCCAGGTGAACCGCATCGAGGTCCCGGAGCAGCTGCTGGTCGCCGCTGAGCCGGTTGAGCACCAGGCCGCCAGGATCGGTGAGCATCAGGCTGACCGGCTCGTCGACGAGGGTGCGATGGAGGTCGTCGAGCACCTCCTGCCCGCACTGGAAGAAGAGCGACTCCTGGTCGTAGGCGCCGGAGAAGACCGGGTCGACGTCCTCGACGGAGACGCCGTACTCCTGGCTGCGCTGCCAGGAGGCACGTACGCGAGGCGCCAGCGCGGCGGGGTCGACCGCCGCGGTGCGCTGCACAGGAGGATGGCGCCCGGTCATGTGATCGACGTTACATCTGGCGGTCGCGAACGGCAGTCGGGCAACGTCTCAGATTGAGACGGTCGAGGTCTCACATTGAGACGCCGCACCCCTGATCTCCACCGCGCAGCCGCCCTAGCGTCCTGTGACGGAAGCCACAGATCGGAGGACCTGATGTACACGAAAGACGGCGAGTCCTACTTCATCGTCGACGCCCACGTCGCGCTCTGGGACGCCCGCCCGGAGAACCAGCGCAACATCCACGGCAAGCAGTTCATCGACTGCTTCTACGACTACCACCGCAACCTCTCCCCCGAGTCGGAGCAGTGGCCCTACGAGGACTACCTCTACCAGGGCGGCGAGCGGCTGATGCACGACCTGTTCGAGGTCGGCTACGTCGATCACGCGATCTTCCAGCCGGCTCACCTGGGCGAGTTCTACAACAACGGGTTCGGCCAGACCGAGGAGGCCTCGGCGCTGGCCGCGAAGCACCCCGACCAGCTGACGTACAACCACCACTTCGACCCGCGCAACGGCGAGGCCGGGCTCGAGCAGCTCCACGCTGACGCCGAGCGGTTCGGGCTCCAGGGCGTGAAGCTCTACACCGCCGAGTGGCACGGGGAGTCGCGTGGCTGGAAGCTGACCGACGCGTGGGCCTACCGCTACTTCGAGGCCTGCCGCGAGCTCGGGATCACCAACATCCACATCCACAAGGGTCCGACGATCCGGCCGCTGGACCGCGACGCCTTCGACGTCGCCGACATCGACCACGTCGCCAGCGACTTCACCGACCTGAACTTCGTCGTCGAGCACGTCGGTCTCCCGCGCCTGGAGGACTTCTGCTGGATCGGCACCCAGGAGCCGAACGTGCACGGTGGGCTGGCGGTGGCGATGCCGTTCATCCACACCAGGCCGCGCTACTTCGCCCAGATCATCGGGGAGCTCGTCTACTGGATCGGCGAGGACCGGATCCAGTTCTCCTCCGACTACGCCCTCTGGACGCCCAAGTGGCTGATCGAGCGGTTCGTCGACTTCCAGATCCCGGAGGACATGACCGAGTACGCCCCGCTCACCGTGGCGCAGAAGAAGAAGATCCTCGGTCTCAACGCGGCGAAGATGTACGACCTGGAGGTTCCCGCCGAGCTGCGCCTGCCCGCGGCCGACGAGACCGCCACCGGTCCCCGTGAGCCCGAGCACGCCGACCTCGCGGCGGTGTGACATGGCGTTGCTGACCTGCGAGAACACCCGCGAGACCCAGGCGTACGCAGCGCTGGGCTCGGTCGTCGACCCCGAGCTCGACGAGCCCATCACCGATCTCGGCTTCGTCCGCTCGCTCACCGTCACCTCGACCGGATTCGCGACCGGCTCGATCGAGGTCCACCTGCGGCTGCCGACGTCGTTCTGCTCGCCCAACTTCGCCTACCTGATGGCGAGCGACGCCAAGGACGCGCTGACCGCGCTGCCGTGGACCGACGACGTGGTCGTCGAGCTCGACGACCACCACGACTCCGACCTCATCAACGCCGGTCTGGCGGCCGATGCCGGCTACCTCGGCACGTTCCGCCACGAGGCCGAGACGTCGCTGGACGAGCTGCGGACGACGTTCCACCGCAAGGCCCACACGGCAGCGCTCGAGCGCTGCCTGACCCGGCTGCTGAGGGGGCAGCCGGACCTGGCCGAGGACGCCGTGGGCGAGGTCCGGCTCGGGGACCTGCCCGACGACGAGTTCACCGCCGCACTCCGGCGGCGCCGGGCGGCCCTCGGGCTGCCCGACCTGCCGGAGGCGTACGTCCTGGTCGACCACGCCGGGGAGCGACCCGGCGACGTACCGCTGGCGTTGCGGAGGGCGCGTTCGACCCGGATCTCGATCGACGGCAACGCCCACTTCTGCCGTGGGCTGCTGGCGACGCGCTACGGCGACGAGGTCACCTCGCCCGCCTTCGTACCCCTGACCGACCTTCACCGAGAGGGAGCATCATGAGCACCATGCGAGCCGTCCAGGTGGTCGGCTACCACCAGCCCCTGGCCATGGCCGAGGTCCCGGTCCCCGAGCCGACCGGTCCGTTCGACGTCATCGTCCGGATCGGCGGCGCCGGCGTCTGCCGCACCGACCTGCACATCCTCGAGGGCCAGTGGGAGGAGAAGTCCGGGGTCACGCTGCCCTACACGATCGGCCACGAGAACGCCGGCTGGGTGCATGCGGTGGGCGATGCCGTCACCAACGTCGCCGAGGGCGACAAGGTGATCCTGCATCCGCTGATCACCTGCGGGCTGTGCCGCGCCTGCCGATCGGGCGACGACGTGCACTGCGAGCTGAACCAGTTCCCCGGCATCGACACCAACGGCGGCTACGCGGAGTACCTGAAGACCTCCGCGCGCTCGGTGGTGAAGATCGACGACTCCCTGGAGCCGGCCGACGTCGCCGCCCTGGCCGACGCCGGGCTCACCGCCTACCACGCGGCCGCCAAGGCCGCCCGCCGGCTGACCCCGCGCGACCGGTGCGTGATCATCGGCGCCGGCGGACTCGGCCACATCGGCATCCAGGTCCTCAAGGCGCTCAGCCCGGCCGAGCTGATCGTCGTCGACCGCAACCCGGAGGCGGTGAAGCTGGCCCTGTCGATCGGTGCCGATCACGGCGTCGTCGCCGACGGCACGCAGGTCGACCAGGTGCTGGAGCTGACGTCCGGCGCGGGCGCGGAGGTGCTCGTCGACTTCGTCGGCGAGGGCGGCGCGACCGCGGAAGGGGTCCGGATGCTCCGCCGCGCGGGCGATTACCATGTGGTCGGCTACGGCGAGAACATCGACGTCCCGACCATCGACATCATCTCGACGGAGATCAACTTCGTCGGCAACCTGGTCGGCTCCTACAACGACCTGTGCGACCTGATGGCGCTCGCCGCCCGCGGCGCGGTCACCCTGCACACCCAGAAGTACGCGCTCGACGACTTCCAGACCGCGATCTCCGACCTCGACGACGGCAGGGTCCGCGGCCGCGCGATCCTGGTCCCCTGAGAGGTGACGACATGAAGAACCTCATCGGGATCGGCATCTCGGTCGGAGTGCTCGCCGGCATCTGGACCCAGGTCAGCATCGAGCTCGCGCTCATCACCTGGGTCGGGTTCGTCGCCTGGGCCTGCTACTTCGCGGCAGGAGGTGGACGCGAGGGCTTCCGGAAGGGCCTCGCGGCCAACCTGGCCGGCGCGCTGTGGGGATATCTCGCGAGCCTGGTCCTGACCTACGCCACGTTCACCGGTGCGGTGGCCCTGGTCGTCACGGTCGTCGCGTTCATCCTGTGCCTGCAGGCGGCGGTGGACCTGCTGTCCTTCATCCCCGGGGCCTTCGCCGGCACCGCGGTGTTCTTCGGCACCTCGTTCGACCTCGGCGGCACACTCATCGCGCTCGTGGTCGGTGCCGTGCTCGGCTGGCTCTCCGACATCGCCGGCCGGCGGATCCAGGCCGCGGTCGAACGAGCCGGTCAACCGATCCCCTCGACACCCAGGAGAGTCCGATGATCTTCATCGCCGCCCGCTTCCGCATCAAGCCGGAGTACGCCGAGGACTGGCCGGCCATCTCCGGCCCGTTCACCGAGGCCACCCGGGCCGAACCCGGCAACCTCTGGTTCGACTGGGCCCGCAGCCTGGACGACCCCGACGAGTACTTCCTGCTCGAGGCCTTCGTCGACGACGAGGCCGGGGCCGCCCACGTCACCTCGGCCCACTTCAAGCACGCCCAGGAGGAGCTGCCGCGCCATCTCGCCGAGACGCCGCGGATCGTCAACACCAACGTGCACGGTCAGGAGTGGTCCGAGCTCGGCGAGTTCGCGGTCACCGCCTGACGACCGACAGGGCCCGCGCGGCCCGGGGGTTTTAAGGGCGAGCGGGGCCCGCGGGGCGCGAGCGCCCGCCCGCCCCGCGCCCCCCAAAAGGGCGGGCGGGCGCAGCCC